>JBOICR010000303.1:0-11687 GCA_050740195.1 Nevskiaceae bacterium
CCCTTCCCCCCGCCTTCGCGGGGGTCAGGGCGCCGCTCGGCTGCGCTTGATTCCCCTTCGGGAGCCACGCCGACCCCGCTCCCGCAGCCGAGCGATCCGCGTCGGAGCCGGTGGGCCCGGATCGCGAAAGTCAGAGCGCAGCGAGACGGGCCCACCGGTTCCGACGAAGGCATCCACGGCCGGGGTCACGCCGACCCGCTCCTTCGAGACGCGCGTCAGCCCCAGCGGACCAGCACCGAGCCCCAGGTCATCCCGCCGCCGACACCCTGCAGCAGCACCAGCTGCCCGGCCTTGATGCGGCCGTCGCGCACCGCCTCGTCGAGCGCGAGGATCGCCGACGCCGCCGAGGTGTTGCCGTGCTTCTGCACGGTCGTGACCACGCGCTCCATCGGCATGCCGAGGCGCTCGGCCGCGGCGCTGATGATGCGCAGGTTGGCCTGGTGCGGCACCAGCCAGTCGAGCTGGTCGATGCGCAGGCCGTTGTGGGCCAGCGCTTCGCGCGCGCAGTCCTCGAGTACGCGCACCGCGAACTTGTAGACCGCCTGGCCGTCGAGCTCGACGAAGGGGTTGTTGCTGATCTTGCCGCCGGCGAAGGTGCCGGTCAGCCGCAGGATGTGGCTGTGGTTGCCGTCGGCGTGAAGGTGGCTCGACAGGATGCCGGGCTCGTCGGCCCCCTTCAGGATCGCCGCGCCGGCGCCGTCGCCGAACAGGATGCAGGAGTTGCGGTCGTCCCAGTTCAGGAAGCGGGTCAGCGTCTCGGCGCCGATCACCAGCGCGCACTTGAACAGCCCGCGCGCAATCAGCGCATCGGCCGTGGTGATCGCATACATGAAGCCGGTGCACACGGCCTGCACGTCGAACGCGGCGGCGCCGGGACGCACGCCGAGCTTGGCCTGCAGCAGCGCCGCGGTGGACGGCAGCTGCATGTCGGCCGTCGTGGTCGCGAGCACGATCAGGTCGATGTCGTCGGCTGTGATGCCGGCGGCCTCCATCGCGCGGCGCGAGGCCTGCAGCGCCAGGTCGCTGGTCTTTTCGTCTTCGCCCGCGACGTGGCGGGATTCGATGCCGGTGCGCGCGACGATCCACTCGTGCGTCGTCTCCACCCGCTTGGCGATGTCGTGATTGGTCACGACGCGGGCCGGCAGGAAGCTGCCGGTCCCGGCGATTCGCGAATACTTCATGGGGCGGCAGCTTAACGCGCCAACGCGCTAAAGTCGCACCACGCCCGAGTCCGGATTACGCCATGCGCTGCCTCTCAATGCCCCCGGCACGAAGAAACTTTCTTGCCTGGCCGGGGGGCGCCCTGTCGTTGCTCCTTCTAGCCGCGCCGTCGCTCGCCGGCGACCGCATGACCGGCCTGGCTTTCGCCACGCGCTCCGAGGTGATCGCGCAGCACGGCATGGCGGCGACCTCACAGCCGCTGGCGACGCAGGTCGCGCTCGACGTGCTGAAGGCGGGTGGCAGCGCGGTGGATGCTGCGATCGCAGCCAACGCCACGCTCGGCCTGATGGAGCCGACCGGCAACGGCGTTGGCGGCGACCTGTTCGCCATCGTGTGGGACCCCAAAACGAAGAAGCTGCACGGGCTGAACGCCAGCGGTCGCTCGCCGAAGGCGCTCACGCTCCAGTACCTCCAGGGCAAGGGCAAGACTATCCCGCCGCGCGGCCCGTTGCCGGTGTCGGTGCCCGGTTGTGTCGACGGCTGGTTCGAGCTGCACGGCAAGTTCGGCAAGCTGCCGATGAAGCGGGTGCTGCAGCCGGCGATCGATTACGCGCGCAACGGCCATCCGCTGGCCGAGACCATCGCGTTCTCGTGGGCGCGCAGCGTGCCGGTGCTGTCGAAGTTCCCGGGCTTCACCGAGCAGTTCACGATCAACGGCCGCGCACCGACCAAGGGCGAGATCTGGAAGAACCCGAACCTCGCGAACACGCTCGAGCAGGTCGCCAGCAAGGGCCGTGATGCGTTCTACAGGGGCGACATCGCGCGCATCGCCGCCGCCTACGTGAAGGACCAGGGCGGCTTCCTGTCGTACGAGGACTTCGCCGCGCACAAGAGCGAGTGGGTCGAGCCGGTGTCGACGCGCTATCGCGGCTACGACGTGTGGGAGCTGCCGCCCAACAGCCAGGGCATCGCCGCGCTGCAGATGCTGAACATCCTCGAGGCCTACGACCTGCGCAAGATGGGCTTCGGCAGCCCTGACTACCTGCACATGCTGGTCGAGGCCAAGAAGCTCGCGTTCGAGGATCGCGCGAAGTACTACGCCGACCCGCAGTTCGCGAAGGTGCCGGTGAAGGAACTGGTGTCGAAGCGTTACGCCGAAGCGCGCCGCAAGATGATCGACCCGAACGTGGCGGCCCAGCGCTACGACGCTGGCGACTTCAGGATTCCTGGCGCGCTGCGCGAGGGCGACACGATCTACCTGACCACCGCGGACGCCAGCGGCATGATGGTGTCGCTGATCCAGTCCAACTACCGCGGGATGGGCAGCGGCATGGCGCCGCCGGGGTTGGGCTTCATCCTGCAGGACCGCGGCGAGCTGTTCTCGCTGATTCCCGGCCAGCCCAACACCTACGCGCCGGGCAAGCGGCCGTTCCAGACCATCATCCCGGCGTTCATCACGAAAGACGGACAGCCGTGGCTGTCGTTCGGCGTGATGGGAGGCGACATGCAGCCGCAGGGCCACGTGCAGATCGTGGTCAACCTGATCGACTTCGGCATGAACCTGCAGGAAGCGGGCGACGCCCCGCGTGCGTACCACACCGGGTCGAGCGAACCGACCGGCGAACTGATGGAGGACGGTGGACGCCTGAACCTCGAATCCGGCTTCCCACGGGAGACCGTGCGCGAGCTGGTCAGGCGCGGCCACCGGATTTCGTCCGTGCTCGGCGGCGAGTACGGCGGCTATCAGGCGATCAAGGCAGAGAACAGCCCGTCAGGGCGTGTCTATGTCGGCGCGTCCGAGTCGCGCAAGGACGGGCAGGCCGCGGGCTACTGATACGCTGCGATGGCGGTCCTGCCATCGAAGGGGTCTCCGATGCAAAACTCGCCACAACCGGTGCCAGCCAGCGGCTCGCTGGCTTATCCGTGGTTCGTCGTGGCGATCCTCATGGTCGCGTACGTGGTCTCGTTCGTGGACCGCCAGATCCTGAACCTGCTGGTCGGCCCGATCCGGCGCGACCTCGGCATCTCGGACACGCAGATGAGCCTGCTGATGGGCTTTACCTTCGCGGTGTTCTACACCGTGATGGGCATCCCGCTCGGCAAGCTCGCCGACAGCAGGAGCCGCCGCGGCCTGATCGCGGTCGGCGTGCTGGTGTGGAGCGTGATGACCGCGCTGTGCGGAACGGCAAAGCTGTACTGGCACCTGCTGCTCGCGCGCATCGGCGTGGGCGTCGGCGAGGCCGCGCTGTCGCCGGCCGCCTACTCGATGATCGCCGACTACTTCCCGCCCGAGAAGCGCGCCACGGCGATCTCGGTCTACTCGATGGGCATCTACGTCGGCTCCGGCCTGGCCTTTTTGGTGGGTGGCCTGGTGATCCAGTTCGTCTCGGCGCAGGGCGCGATCGTGCTGCCGCTGGTCGGCGAGACGCGGCCATGGCAGGTCGTGTTCTTCGTGCTGGGCGGCGCCGGCATCCTGTTCTCGGCGGCGTTCCTGCTGGTGCGCGAGCCGCCGCGCCAGGGCGTCAAGGCGGGCGAAAGTCCCGCCACGCTGCGCGAGCTGTGGGACTACCTCAAGACGAATCGCCGCACCGTGCTGTGCCACAACCTGGGCTTCTCCGCGATCGCGTTTTGCAGCTACGGCACCGGCGCGTGGATTCCGACCTTCTTCATCCGTACTTTCGGCTGGACGCCCGGGGAGATCGGACTCGTCTACGGCCTGATCGCGATGTTCGCGGGATCGATCGGCGTGGTGTGCGGCGGTCGGCTCGCCGACCACTGGCAGCGGCAGGGCATCGCCGACGGCAGCCTGCGTGTCGGTGTGTGGGCGGCCGCGCTGCTGGTGCCGTTCTCGGTGCTGTACCTGCTGATGCCCACCGGCACCCTGGCGGCGACGCTGATGGTGCCGCTGGTGTTCCTCGTGGCCATGCCGTTCGGCGCGGCGCCGGCGGCCATCCAGGACGTCTTCCCCAACCGCCTGCGCGGCCAGGCCTCGGCGATCTACCTGTTCCTCGTCAACCTGATCGGCCTGGGGCTTGGGCCCACGGCCGTGGCGCTGATCACGGACTTTGTGTTCCACGACGACATGGCGGTGCGCTACTCGATGATCATCGTCGGCTGCAGCGCCTGCGCCGTGGCCGCCCTCGTGCTGGCGGCGGGGCTCAAGCCGTACTGCGCCAGCGTCGCGAGTCTGCGTGCCGCGCAAGGGAACGTAAATTGATGCGCGCCGCGGTCCTGCTGGCGAGCGCGCTGCTGGCGGGCTGCCAGGCCGAGCCGCCCGCGTGGTCGCTGGCGATTCACGGTGGGGCGCGCAACTTCCAGCCCGGCGACTACACCGAGGAGCAGCTCGCCGGTGTGCGCGGGGAACTGGCCGAAGCGCTGCACGCCGGCGCGCAGGTGCTCGAGGAAGGCGGCAGCAGCCTCGACGCGGTGCAGGCGACGGTGGTCGCGATGGAGAACTCGCCGTGGTTCAACGCCGGCCGCGGCGCAGTGTTCACGCACGCCGGCACGCACGAACTCGACGCTTCGATCATGGACGGCGCGACCGGCGCGGCCGGTGCGGTGGCCTCGGTCAGCCGCATCCGCAACCCGATCGCGCTGGCGCGGCTGGTGATGGAGCGCACGCCGCACGTGCTGCTGGTCGGCCAGGGCGCCGAGGCGTTTGCCGCCGAGCAGGGCGTCCTGTTCGAGGCGCCGGAGTACTTCCACACGGAGCGGCGCTGGCAGGAGCTGCAGAAAGCGCTCGAGAAGGAGAAAGCCGGGCAGCGCAGCGGTCGCGACTCCTCTTTCGGCACCGTCGGCGCCGTGGCGCGCGACCGCCAGGGGCGGCTCGCGGCAGCGACCTCGACCGGCGGCATGACCAACAAGCGCGTCGGCCGGGTCGGCGATTCGCCGCTGATCGGCGCCGGTACGTTCGCCGACGCGCGCTGCGCGGTGTCGGCCACCGGCCACGGCGAGTACTTCATCCGTAACGCGGTGGCGCACGACATCTGCGTGCGCACGCGCGAGCGGCGCCTGTCGGTCGGGCGTTCGGCGCGCATCGTGATCCACCGCGTACTCAAGCCGATCGGCGGCGAGGGCGGCGTGGTGACGATGGACGATCAAGGGGTCGCCTCGTTCGAGTTCAGCACCAACGCCATGTCGCGCGGCTCGATTGCCGCCGGCGCCGACGCCGCGGTGGCGGTGCTCGCGGCCGAAGAACTGGCGCCGCCGCCGGGTCACAAGGCGCCCGACTTTTCCACCCAAGCCGCGCTTTCCGGGAAGGCGTTTGGCTTCTCGCTGAAGGACGCCTTGAAGAAAGGCCCGGTGGTCGTGTACTTCTATCCTTCGGCGTACACCGGCGGCTGCAACATCCAGGCGCACGAGTTCGCGGTGAACAAAGAGAAATTCGACGCCGCAGGCGCTACGATCGTCGGTGTCTCGCACGACGGCATCGCGCGGCTGATCGATTTCTCGGCCAACCCGGATTACTGCGCGGGCAAGTTCGCGGTCGCTTCCGACCCGGACGGCAAGATCGCCCGGTCCTACGATCTGAAGATCTCGCCGGCCAGTCCCGGGTCCAAAGACACGCGCGGGGCCGCGATCGACCATGCGCTGACTGCGCGCACGACGTTCGTGATCGCGACGGACTCGACGATCGTTGCGCGGTTTTCGTCCGCCGACGACGGGATCACGCCCGCGGAGCACGTCGCCAGGGCGCTCGCGGCGGTCTCGGCGATGAGGCACGCAAAGCCGAAGTAGCTGGAACCGGAGCGGAGTTCCCAAAAAAGAAAACCCCGGCAGTGCCGGGGTTCTCGTTTACTGCGTGAGCCTTAGAGCGGTTTGATCGCCGTGGCCTGCATGCCCTTGGGGCCGCGCTTCGGGGTGAACTCGACGCGCTGGCCTTCCTTGAGCGTGCGGAAACCGGTGCCCTGGATCTCCTTGAAGTGCGCGAACAGGTCTTCGCCGCCGCCTTCCGGAGTGATGAAGCCAAAGCCCTTGGTCTCGTTAAACCACTTGACGGTGCCGGTAGCAGTATTCGACATATACGACGTTCCTTTCAAAAATTTGAGATGACGGGCTTAACCGCCCGCAGGGTGCTCACGATCAAAGCGAGGGCACTGTACAGCGCCAACGTTTGCTTGTCGAATCAACGCACTTGCGCGGAACCTTCACGCATCAGGCGGCGCGCGCGAGCGCTCCGGACGCGAAAAATTCGGCCACCAGAGCGCGCTGCGCGGTCGCGCACTCGACGCGGTTGACGGCCAGCCACAGTGTTTCGCTGCCGCGATGGTCCTGGCAGTACCACTGGATGTGCTTGCGGGCCACGCGCACGCCGCGGCCGGGCCCGTAGAACTCGTGCAGCTCGTCGAGGTGGGACAGCAGCGTCGCTCCGACTTCCTCGAGGGCCGGCGGCGCGCGCCGGCGACCGGTGGCCAGGTACTCGTAAATTTCCTTGAAAATCCACGGGTTGCCGAGCGCGCCGCGGCCGACCATCAGCGCGTCGGCGCCGGTGGCGCGAAGCACCGCCGCCGCTTTCTCCGGGGACATGACGTCGCCGTTGGCAATGACCGGGATGCGCACCGCCTGCTTCACGGCGACGAGGGTTTCGTACTCGGCTTCACCCTCGTAGTGGTCCTCGCGCGTGCGGCCATGCACGGTCACCGCCGCGATGCCGCTGTCCTGCGCGATTTTCGCGATCGTCACTGCGTTCTTGCGCGTGCGGTCATAGCCGGTGCGGATCTTGAGGCTCACCGGCACCGGCACCGCGCGCGCCACGGCGCCGCAGATCGCGGCGACCAGGCCTTCGTCCTTCAGGAGCGCCGAGCCGGCGTCCACGCGGCAGACCTTCTTGGCCGGGCAGCCCATGTTGAGGTCGATGATCTGCGCGCCCTGCTCGACGTTGTGGATCGCGGCGGCCGCCATCATCGCCGGGTCGTAGCCCGCGATCTGCACCGCGATCGGCGCGTCCTCGCCGCGATGGTCCATGCGCAGGCGCGATTTCTCGGTGTGCCACAGGCGCGGATCCGACGTGGTCATCTCGGACACGGCCAGCCCCGCGCCCAGGCGGCGGCACAGCTGCCGGAACGGGCGATCCGTGACGCCCGCCATCGGGGCGAGGATCACGGCAGGGGCGATGAGGTGCTGGCCGATGCGCATGGGCGCGTATTGTCCGGGAGCGACGACCATCCGTCGACAAGGTCGTTGCAAAGCCGCAAGCTGACTCCATATGAGCGCGATGAGCCAGGCCGTCGACCCCTCACCTCCTTCACCGATGCTGTTGTTAGTGGAGGGCCGCGCGGTGGCCGAGTACGGCGCACTGCTGCTGTCGTGGCCGCTGCTGAGCCGCCTGCCGCGCGGCGACGGTCATTCGGTGTTGGTGATTCCGGGATTCGGCGCAAGTGACCTGTCCACGCGGCCGTTGCGCCGTGTGTTGACCCGCCTCGGCTATGACGCGCACGGCTGGGGGCTGGAGCGCAACCTCGGCATGGACCGCACGCTTCGCAGCGCGATGGAGGAGCGGTTCACGCAGCTCTACCGGGCGCACGGCAAGCTCAGCCTGATCGGCTGGAGCCTCGGCGGTATCTACGTGCGCGAGCTGGCGCGGGGCGCGCCGCAGCATGTGCGACGAGTCATCACGCTGGGCTCACCGATCAACCACCATCCGCGCGCCAACAACGCCGACCGAATGTACCGCTGGGTCAACGGCGGCGACGAGCGCGTCGATTGGGAAGCGTTCGAGCGCCGCCGCGTGCCGCCGCCGGTGCCCTGCACCGCGATCTACAGCAAGAGCGACGGCATCGTCGCCTGGCGCTGCGCGATGGAAGACCCCGCGCCGAACACCGAGAACGTCGAGGTTCGCGGCAGCCACCTGGGCCTGGGCGTGAACGTGCAAGCGCTGCGCGTCATCGCCGAGCGCCTGGCGCGGCCCGACGCTGCCTGAATGGCCGAACCCAACCGGTTGTCCCGCGCCGTCGCCAGGCTTGCCGGTTTGCCAGCGTGGCTGCGCCCTTTTGCGCTGACCAAGGTCTTCACGCTGCAGGTGCGCTTCGCCGGCACCGGCGCGGTGCAGATCCTGGAACTCGAGGAAGGCCGCGCGCTGCTGCAGATGAAGAACACGCGCAAGGTCCAGAACCACATCGGCACGATTCACGCGAGCGCCATGGGGCTGCTGGCCGAGAGCGCGACCGGCATCGCGCTCGGCATGACGATCCCGGATTCGAAGATTCCGCTGATGAAATCCACCCACATCGACTACGTGAAGCGCGCCAACGGCACGTTGCGCGCCGAGGCGACTCTGCCCCCGGACATGCGCGCTCGCGTGCTGAACGAGGACAAGGGCGACTTCGCGGTGCCGGTGCGCGTCACCGACGAGACCGGCGAGGAGCCGGTCAAGTGCCAGATGGTGTGGGCCTGGGTGCCGAGGAAGAAGAGCGCCTGATCAGCCGGATGGCGTAGAAGCCGTCCGTGCCGTCGCGGTGCGGCAGCAGGATCAGCTCGCCGTCCGGCTCGAAATCCGGGAAGTAGGTCAGGAACGCGGCCGCGATCTCCTCGTTCTCCGCCGACAGCACGCTGCAGGTCGCGTAGATCAGCCGGCCGCCGGTTCGCACCAACCGCGCCGCGCCCTCCAGGATCAGGCCCTGCGTCGCGGCCAGATGCGCGAGGTCCGCCTCGCGCAGGCGCAATTCCGGATTGCGCCGCAGGGTGCCGGTGGCCGAGCACGGCACGTCGACCAGCACCGCGTCGCAGCTCCCGAGCAGCGGCTGCAGGCGCGCGTCACGCTCGTGCGACAGCGCGTGCGATTCGACGATCGTCAGGCCCGAGCGTGCCAGGCGCGGACCCAGGCGCGACAGGCGCTCGCGGCTGATGTCGAAGGCGAGCAGGCGCCCGCGGTTGCGCATCGCCGCTCCCAGTGCGAGCGTCTTGCCGCCGGCGCCGGCGCAGAAATCCACGACGGTCTCCCCGGGCGTGGCGTGGACGAACGCCGCGAGCCGCTGGCTGCCGGCGTCCTGCGGCTCCACCCAGCCGTCGCGGAACGCCCGCGTGCGCTGCAGCGCCTCGCGCTTGCGCAGCCGCAAGCCTTCTTCCACGCCCTCGATCGGGTCCGACTCGATGCCGTCCTCGCGCAGCACGCGCTGCGCCTCCTCGCGCTTCGCTTTCAGCGTGTTGACGCGCAGGTCGACGGAAGCCTCAGCGTTCAGCGCTCGCGCCAGCGCGGAAGCCTGGTCGCCGTACTGCGCGCGCAGCGCCTGCCACAGCCACTGCGGCAGGTTGTGGCGCGCGGCTTCGTCGGGCGGCGCGGGTTGCGCGAGGCGCTGCGCCAGCGCGTGCGCGTCGAGCCCGTCGAGCGCCGGCAGCGACTCCGGCGTCAGCGGCATCGAGCGCAACGCGTGCGCCGCGCACAGCTCGAGCGGCGAGGCGGCGCTGCCGAGCGCGACGCGCAGCGGAAAGTAATCGCGCAGCACGCCATAAACGAGCCCGGTGATGGTCGCGCGGTCGCGTGAGCCCGCGCTGCGCTGCGACGCGAACAGTTCACGCAGGACGTGATCGGCGGGTTCGCCGTCGATTACGCGCGTCAGCGCGGTGGCGGCGAGCTTCAGGTGGGTATGGCGCACCGTCCGGGCGCGCCCACTACCTATTGTGCCGGCGGACATTCGGTGCCACTATTGGCTGGGGTCGGCCGACCGCAGGCGGTGGGCCGATGGGGCCGGCCACCGGACCATCCGCAAGGATAGGAGGTAGTAGCCATGGCAAAGAAGAAAGCCAAGAAAAAGAAAAAGAAGTAGTCAGACTTCTTCTCGATTGACGGGGCGTGGCGATCGCGATCGTCACGCCCTTGTTCTTTTTGCCGATGCGCCGTCCGGTTCAATCACGCGGCTCCACCGCGACTTCGCACTTCACCGAGTTGGCGATGAAGCAGTCCTCGTGCGACCGGTGATGCATCGCGTCGCTCTCCGCGGCACTCGGTTGCCTCTCGCCGCTCCAGGTGACCCGCGGACGCAGCGCCACCTTCAGCATGGCGATGCGCCCTTCGGCGTTCTTGCCCATCTGTCCCCCGGCCGCATCCTCGTAGCGCTCGACCACGAAGCCCTGCTTCGCCGCGTGGAACAGGAAGAACAGCAGGTGGCACGACGCCAGCGAGGCGACGAACGCTTCTTCGGGATCCACCGCGGCCGCGTTCGACATCGGCAGCGGCACGACGCTCGGCGAGCTCGAGGCGGGCACCACCGTGCCGCCGTCGAATGTCCATTCGTGCGCGCGCGAGTATTTGTTGTCGGTGAACTTCGCCCCGGCGCGCTGCCAGGTGACCGTCGCGGTGTATTCGTGCTTGCCCATGGCGGCTCCTCGAAGGGGCGCCAGTATGCCCGGAGCCCCTCGCGGTTGCCGTCCCCGGGGACTTCGCCTACTGTTGCCGGGACGCTGCAACGCGGCGCCGAATAAGCCATCCGGGATGCACCGGCCAGAATCCAGTCGGAGGGAGCAAGAATGAGCGCATACAAGATCATTTCGGTCGTCGGCACGAGCAGCAAGAGTTGGGAAGACGCGGCGCAGGCCGCGGTCGGCGCTGCGGCGAAGTCGCTGCGCGACCTGCGCATCGCCAAGGTCGCCGAACTGGATATGACGGTCGACAAGAAGGGCAAGATCACGCAGTTCCGCTGCAAGGTGGACATCAGCTTCAAGTACGAAATCTGATCCGCGTGAGCCCGCGCGCGGCCGAACCCCGCTGCGGTTTCGCATAGGCCGAGACGCGCACGGGACTCATTCCCGGTGGCGCCGAGCGTAGCGGCGGCGCCAGCCGGGGATCGTCAGCCTGGCTACCAGCACTTGTGCTGACGGCTCTCCAGGAGCACCATGGGTGGTATGGGACCCACGGGAGGACCCCCATGGCTGCTATGAGACCGGTACTTGCAATGACCCTCACGGCCCTCGTCGGCGGCTGCGCGCAGGCGCCGGTCGTGACCACGGCGATCGAGCCCGCGACGGTCGAAATACCCACGCCGCTGCCGCTGGTGACCAGCTCGGGGCTCGTCGTCGGGACGCTGTCCTACCAGTTCGTCGAAGCGGGCAAGACCGAATCCAGCCCGCGCTGGGTCGTGCACGTCGAGCGCGTCGATACGCCGGCGCAGGATTACGCGCTGCCGGTCGACGTCGACCTGGCGAGCCGCCGCGGCGTGTTCACCGGAGCGCTGCCCGCCGGTGTGTACGCGCTGAAGGATGCCTCGGCCCCGAACGGCCGCTACGCGCCGACCGGCTCGAGCGTCTTCGAGGTGCAGGCCGGCGAGGTGCGTGATGCCGGGCACTACGCGCTGCGCCCGGTGCGCGGGCTGTAGCTACAGGACTTCGAACCGGATTCCGTTCTTCCTCAGGCGCGCGATCAGCGCGTCGCCCATCGCCGCGGCCGGCGTGGTCTGCCCGCCCTGGCGCGGCAGGGGGTCGAACGCCAGGCACAGCGCCGACTCGGCCAGCATCTTCGAGGTCTCGCCGTAGCCCGGATCGCCGCCGCTGACCTCGGTCACGACGCGCTTGCCGCCGCCCTCGCCGTGGAAGCG
>JBOICR010000304.1:0-3429 GCA_050740195.1 Nevskiaceae bacterium
CCTCCGAAGTGGCGCTGATCAGCCAGATCGGGGCCCACATCGTCTCCGCCGGGGGCAAGCGCATGCGGCCGGCCCTGGTCCTGCTCTCCGCCCGGGCCCTGGGTTGCAAGACCGACGAGCCGGCCCAGCTGGCCGCCGTCATCGAGTTCATCCACACCGCCACCCTGCTGCACGACGACGTGGTGGACCACGCCGACCGCCGGCGCGGCCGCCAGACCGCCAACGCCGTCTGGGGCAACCCCGGCGCGGTCCTGTCGGGCGACTTCCTGTACTCGCGCAGCTTCCAGATGATGGTGGACGTGGACCGCATGCCGGTCATGCGCGTGCTGGCCGACACCACCAACGCCATCGCCGAGGGCGAGGTGTTGCAGTTGATGAACTGCGGCGACCCGGACGTCACCGAGGCGCGCTATCTGCGGGTGATCGAGCTCAAGACCGCGCGGCTGTTCCAGGCCGCAGCCCAGCTGGGCGCCATCGTTGCCGACGCCGACGAGGCCGTGCAGCAGCGCATGGCGCGCTATGGCCATGAGCTGGGCATGGCGTTCCAGATCGAGGATGACCTGCTGGACTACAAGGCCTCGCCCGAAGAGAGCGGCAAGAACCTGGGAACCGACCTGGCCGAAGGCAAGCCGACGCTGCCGCTGATCCACGCCCTCAAGCACGGCACGCCGACGCAGGCCGGGCTGATCCGCGAGGCCCTGCGCGAAGGCAAAATCGAGCACCTTTCGGCGGTGCTCGCCGCCGTTGAATCGACGGGGGGTCTTGCGTATAGTTCCGCGCTCGCCGCACGGCATGCCGATGCGGCGATTTCAGCGCTAGGTGACCTTCCCGACTCACCATACAAAGACGCGCTGAACGGCATCGCCCGCTTCGCAACCCAGCGGACGTATTAGAGATTTCGGAGCGTAGCTCAGCTTGGTAGAGCGTCTGGTTCGGGACCAGAAGGTCGCAGGTTCAAGTCCTGTCGCTCCGACCACTCTTCCCGCCTACTTCTTCTTGTAGTACTCCGCCCGCACCCGCTGGATCGTCTGCAGCGCTTTTTTTCGCAGCGCGTCCGGATCATCCCCGGCGCCCACCGAGAAATCGAGGTGGCGCAGCTGGCCGTCGCCGAGCCGGTAGACCCAGCCGTGCACCCACAGCGGCTGCTTGCGCTGCCAGGCGGCGATCACCGCGGGCGCCTTGCTGACGTTGTAGGTCTGCTCCAGCACATTGAGCTCGCACAACAGCGTCTGGCGGCGATGCTCGACCGTTTCCTGCTTGAGGATCTTGTCGTGGCGCTTGATCACGTCGTGCACGTGCTGGAGCCAGCGGTCGCAGCACGGTCCGACCTCCTTCTGCATTTCCGCGGCCTGGATACCGCCGCAGCTGTAGTGCCCGACCACCATGATGTGCCGGACCTTCAGCACGCTGACCGCGAACTCGATCACGGCTTGCGCGTTGGGATCGTCCAGCGCGACGACATTGGCGACGTTGCGGTGCACGAACAGCTCGCCCGGCGCGAGATCGACGATCTCGTTGGCCGGCACGCGCGCGTCCGAGCAGCCGATCCACAGGTACTGCGGCGCCTGTTGCGCGACCAGCCGCCGGAAGTACTGCGGGTCGGTCGCGACCATCCGCTCCGACCAGGCGACGTTGCGGTCAAGCAGTGACTGCAGCGATTCCATAAAAGAATCCCTCGCTACGCTCGGGATGACACGGACGGTCGCCCCAGGATTTCGGCGTTATGTTGCCCGAGCTTCGGGCTCGGTCCCACAGCGGGCCGCGGCCCGCTGAACAGGATCGGCAGCGCGAACGCCGGCTTGCCGGCGTCGTCGACGATCATTTTACGCGCGCGCAACTGCGGATTCTTGAGGGCTTCCTCGAGCGTCAGCACCGGCGTGACGCAGGTATCCTGAGCCGCCAGCAGCTTGACCCAGGCATCGCGCGGCCGCGTGCGGAACAGCGCCATCAGCGCGACGCGCAGCGGCGCGAGGTAGCGGCGCGCCTGGTCGGGATCGCGCAGCTTCTCGCCGAGTTTTCCGAACGCGTTGATCGTGGTCTTTTGTTCCTTCGGTTCAGCGCGCGGCTTGCGAACCGCCATCACCTTGTCCAGCAGCTTGCGCAGCATCGCCGGCGAGGATTCCCACAGCACGGTCCCGAGGCGCTTGAGGAATTTGGGCTCGAGGGCGCCGAGCGCGAGGTAGCGGCCATCGCGACACTTGTAGACCGCGTAGTTCGGCAGCGCGCCCGACAGCAGGTCGGCGCCGCGCGGAAAACTTTTGCCGTGCTCGCGCAGCGAAGCCAGCGCGATGACCTGCATCGCCGCCGAGCCGTCGGTCATGCCGACGTCCACCAGCGTCCCGGCGCCGCTGGCGCGCGCGCCGTTGAGCGCGGCGAGGATGCCGATCACACAGGTCAGCGCTCCGCCGGCGAGGTCGGCGACCTGCACATTGATCTGCGCCGGCGGGCCGCCGGCGCTGCCGAACTGGTCGAGCGCGCCGGCGATGGCGAGATAGTTCAGGTCATGACCGGCCCACTCCTTGTAGGGCCCGGTCTGGCCGTAGCCGGTCAGCGCCGCGTAGACCAGCTTCGGGTTGATTTTCTTCAGCTCGTCGTAACCGCAGCCGAAGCGGTCCATCACGCCGGGGCGGAACGACTCCAGCACGATGTCCGCGCCGCCGACCAGCTTCTTGAACGCCGCGACGTCGTCGGCCTGGCGCAGGTCCAGCGTGACGGACTTCTTGCCGCGATTGACCTGCGCAAACAGCTCCGGCGACTCGCGCGCGTAGTCGCCGCCCCCGGGCTCCTCGATCTTGATGACCTCGGCGCCGAGCTGCGCGAGGTACAGCGAGCAGAACGGCCCAGGCAACAAGCGCGACAGGTCGAGCACGCGCACGCCGGTGAGCAATGGGTTGGCTGGATTCATCCCGGGAGAACTTACGGTCTTGCTGCGGCCGGCGCAATCCGCGTCCCGGGTAAGCTACGTCGCCGCCATACCGTGGCGGCTGATCCGGGGGTGCCGTGATGTCGCTGCCTCAACTGCTGGTACCGCTGCTGATTTTCGTGTCCGGCGCGTTCATGGCCGTGGCCTGGCTGGGCCACCTGCGCATCCGTGAATACGGCTTCTGGGTCGCGCTGCTGATGAGCTGGGCGATCGTGCCGCCGGAGTACGTGCTCGGCGAAACCCGGCAGGGACATCAATTCGTGGGAATGGCGCTGCTCGCGGTCGGCATGGTGCTGGTCCTTTGGCAGACCCCGACTCTGGCCCCGGCTTGACCGCGCAGGGCAATCGGCGCGGCATCGTCATGATGCTGCTGGCCGTGGGCTTGCTGTCGCTGATGGACGCCGGCCTCAAGGAGCTGTCGGCGGCCTACCCGTCGCTTCAGGTCGCCGCGCTGCGGGCCGCCGCGTCGTGGCCGCTGGTCGTGGTCTGGATCCTGGCGCGCGGCC
>JBOICR010000305.1:0-24646 GCA_050740195.1 Nevskiaceae bacterium
CCGAGCAGTTCGGCGTCGAAGTGCGCTCCGGACGCGTCGCCAACGCGCCAGGAACCGTCGGCATGCCAGGTCAGGCGGGTCAGCGCGCGCGGGCCGTGGCCAAAGGCGGGGTGGCGCCGGGTCCAGAGCCACGACAGCGCAACCCCCGCGGCCAGCGCCACCATCGCGGCGCCGGACGGCAGCGCGGCAAGCGCCGCCCCCAGCATCGCGGCGTGGATCCAGAACAGCCAGGTCAACGCGCGCAGTGACGGGCGCGGCGCAAGGTCAATCGTGGCGTCGAAGGGCGGCGATGACATCGGCGAACTCGGCCGGCACCGTCTCCGAGCCGACGACCCAGAGCCAGATCTCGGGATCCTCGCGCTCGAGCAGACGCTCGAATGCGGCCTTCTCCTCGTCCGAGGCGTTTTCGTGGTGCCGGCGAAAGTAGCGCTCGAGCAGGACGTCGAGCTCCTTCATGCCGCGCCGCTGACGCCACCGCAGCGCTTTGGCCTTCATCGCGGCGCCTTCAGCCCTCGGGCGCGAAGCGCTCGTACAGGTAGGCGCGCAGGATCAGCGTGGTCGGCGCGTCCAGCGCCTCGAACTCGATCCCGCAGCGGAAGCGCCACAGGCTGTCGTGCACGCCGGTGTCTTCCTGCGCGTTGCGGACCAGCGCCGGCAGGTCCACGGCCTGGTCGCCGATGCGCGCGATCGGCAGCCGCGCGCGCACGGTGACGCGATCGCCCGACTGGCCGACCGAGGCCGCCGCCAGCAACTGCGCGCCGGTGATGCTGAGGTCGCGGATCACCGCCGGGACGTCGCGCGCGTCCTCGGCCATGCCGGCCGGTCGCACGCTGACCGCCAGCGCCGAGCGCACGCGGTTGTTCTGGCGCTCGAGCATGGTCTCGATCTTGGCCGGGTAGCTCAGGTGCAGGTAGGCGTAAGGCTGCGCGCAGGAGCGCAGCACCGTGCAGGTGAAGCCGCGCGCCTGCTCGCCCGAGAACGAGCGTGCCAGCACGGCGCGGCCCTCGCGCACGTTCATCGGCTGCTCGCCCTTCTCCGGCGCCGTCACGATCACGCTGCGCTCGGGCAGGAACCCGATCACCTTGACGAAGAACTGCCCGCGGGTCTCGTCGTCCATGAACTGGATCTGCAGCGCCTCGCCGACCTGCAGGTTCAGATCGGCGGTAGTCGTGGAAACCGCTTTCAACCGTGGCATGCGTGCTCCTAGCCTCGCCGCTCGACCAGCATCTTCTTGACCTCGCCGATGGCCTTGGCGGGGTTCAGCCCCTTCGGGCAGGTCTTCGCGCAGTTCATGATCGTGTGGCAACGATACAGCTTGAACGGGTCCTCCAGCGCGTCGAGCCGCTCGCCGGTCGCCTCGTCGCGCGAGTCGGCCAGCCAGCGGTAGGCCTGCAGCAGGATCGCCGGGCCGAGGTAGCGGTCGCCGTTCCACCAGTAGCTCGGGCAGCTGGTCGAGCAGCACGCGCACAGGATGCACTCGTACAGGCCATCGAGCTTGGCGCGCTCCTCCTCCGACTGCAGCCGCTCGCGCGTCGGCGCCGGCGTGTCGGCCTTGAGCCACGGCTCGATCGAGGCGTACTGCGCGTAGAAATGCGTGAGGTCCGGCACCAGGTCCTTGACCACCGGCAGGTGCGGCAGCGGGTAGATCTTCACCTCGCCCTTCATCTCGTCGCAGCCCTTGGTGCAGGCGAGCGTGTTGGTGCCGTCGATGTTCATCGCGCACGAGCCGCAGATGCCCTCGCGGCACGAGCGGCGGAACGTCAGCGTCGGGTCGACCTCGTTCTTGATCTTGATCAGCGCGTCCCGGACCATCGGCCCGCACGCGGCCATGTCGACGTCGTAGCTGTCCATGCGCGGGTTGGCGCCGGAGTCCGGGTCGTAGCGGTAAATCTTGAACGTGCGCACGGTCTTGGCGCCGGCCGGCGCGGCGTGGTGCTTGCCGGCGGCCTTGTCGATCTTCGAGTTTTTCGGCAGCGAGAATTGGGCCATGGCCTGTCTCAGTACGTGCGCTTCTTCGGCGGGATGACTTCGGCTTCGGCGTCGAGCGTCGCCATGTGCACCGGGCGATTATCGAGTTTCACGGTGGTGTCGCCCGTGCGCCAGGCCAGCGTGTGCTGGTGCCAGCGCTCGTCGTCGCGGTCCGGGAAGTCCTCGTGCGCGTGCGCGCCGCGCGACTCCTTGCGGTTGGCGGCCGAGGCCAGCGTCACCAGCGCGTTGCCGAGCAGGTTGTCGAGCTCGAGCGTCTCCACCAGGTCGGTGTTCCAGATCATCGAGCGGTCGGCCACCGACACGTCCTTGAACGAGTCGATCACCGTGTTGAGCTTGACCAGGCCCTCGTCCATCGACTTCTGCGTGCGGAACACCGCCGCATGCGCCTGCATGGTCTTCTGCATGTCGAGCCGGACCTTGGCCGTCGGCAGCGGGCCCTTCGCGTGCCGGAAGCGATCGAGGTTCGCCAGCGCCTTGTCTTCGCTGGCATTGGCGATGGTCTTGTGCGGCGCTCCGGGCGTCAGCACCTCGGCGCAGCGCAGCGCTGCCGAGCGGCCGAACACGACGAGGTCGAGCAGCGAGTTGCTGCCCAGGCGGTTGGCGCCATGCACCGATACGCAGGCCGCCTCGCCGACCGCCATCAGGCCCGGGATCACCGCGTCCGGGTTGCCGTCCTTCTTCGTCACCACTTCGCCGTGGAAGTTGGTCGGGATGCCGCCCATGTTGTAGTGCACGGTCGGCAGCACCGGGATCGGTGACTGGGTGACGTCGACGCCGGCGAAAATCCGGGCGGTTTCGGAGATGCCGGGCAGGCGCTTGTGCAGCACTTCCGGCCCGAGGTGCTCGAGGTGCAGGTGCACGTGGTCGGCTTCCGGCCCGACACCGCGGCCCTCGCGGATCTCGATCGTGCTGGCGCGGCTGACGACGTCGCGCGAGGCGAGATCCTTGGCGTTCGGTGCGTAACGCTCCATGTAGCGCTCGCCCTTGCTGTTGGTGAGGTAGCCGCCCTCGCCGCGCGCGCCCTCGGTGATCAGGCAGCCCGAGCCGTAGATGCCGGTCGGGTGGAACTGCACGAACTCCATGTCCTGCAGCGGCACGCCGCCGCGCAGCGCCATGGCGTTGCCGTCGCCGGTGCAGGTGTGGGCAGAAGTGCAGGAGAAGTACGCGCGGCCGTAGCCGCCGGTGGCCAGGATCACGGTCTGGGCGCGGAAGCGGTGCAGCTGCCCGGTGGCGAGGTCCCAGGCCAGCACGCCCTTGCACGAGCCGTCGGCGTCCATCAGCAGGTCGAGCGCGAAGTACTCGATGAAGAACTCGCCGCGCGCCTTCAGCGACTGCTGGTACATCGCGTGCAGCATGGCGTGGCCGGTGCGGTCGGCGGCGGCGCAGGTCCGGTGCGCGGTGCCTTCGCCGAAACGAGTCGTCATGCCACCAAACGGGCGCTGGTAGATCTTGCCTTGCGCGGTGCGCGAGAACGGCACGCCCCAGTGCTCGAGCTCGATCACCGCCGGGATCGCCTCGCGGCACATGTACTGGATCGCGTCCTGGTCGCCGAGCCAGTCGGAGCCCTTGACCGTGTCGTACATGTGCCAGCGCCAGTCGTCCTCGCCCATGTTGGCGAGCGCGGCGGAGATGCCACCCTGCGCCGCGACCGTGTGCGAGCGCGTCGGGAACACCTTGGTGAGGCAGGCGGTCTTGAGCCCGGCCTGGGCCAGTCCGACCACGGCGCGCAGCCCGGCGCCGCCGGCGCCGACCACGACGACGTCATATTGATGGTGGGTGATCGGATAGGCGGCGGCCACTCACTTCCCCAGGGCGACGAGCAGGACGGCGAACACGCCGGCGGCGGCGCCGATGGCGTGGGCGAACTTCAGCACCAGCAGTGTGGCGATCTTGGCGCCCTCGCTGTGGACGTAATCCTCGATCACAACTTGAACGCCGAGCATCGAGTGGTAGAACAGCGTCGGGATGAACAGCACCAGCATCACCGCCACCGACGGCGCCGACACCCAGTGCCGGAGCGCGCCGTAGCTGTCGACCGGCAGCTGCGCGACGCTGAACACGAACCACAGCGACAGCGGGATCAGGGCGACGGCGGAGACGCGCTGCACCCAGAAATGGTGCACGCCGTCCTTGGCGGAGCCGTAGCCGCGGGCGCGCCCGAGCGGGCTGCGCAGGCCGGAAGCGTCAGAGGCCATAGGCGATGCCCCAGGCGGCGGCGGTCAGCAGGAACGACGCGGCCACCACGGCGTAGCCGCTGCGGTAGGCCACCGGGATCGAGTAGCCGTGGCCGAGGTCCCAGACCAGGTGCCGGATGCCGTTGCACAGGTGATAGAGCAGCGACCAGCTCCAGCCCAGCAGCAGGACCTGGCCGTACCAGGCCGCGAGGTGCTTGCTGAACGCTGCGTAGGTCCACGGGCCGCCGGCGAGCGCCGCCAGCCACCACACCAGCAGCACGGCGCCGAGCGACAGGCCGACGCCGGTCATGCGGTGGATGAACGACAGCACGGACGTCAGCTGGAAGCGGTAGTACGGCCCGAGCATGAACGGCGACAGCGGCCGCCCGCCGGGCCGCGCCTGCTGAGGTGCCGGGCTGTTCATACGGATTCCCCCTTTGCCGCTGGAAGAACTCAAAAATCGATGCAGCGACCCTGCTTTTCCCAGTCACCAAACCGCGTCGGTTCGGTGCCATCCCTGCGCCCGCCCACTTCCGCCGCGGCTCCCCCCGCCTGCGCCGCAGCCGCGGCCACAGCCTGCGGCCGGTAGACCCGGACTGCCGGATCGGGTGCCGGGCTCGCGCCGTCCTTCACTTCGGTGTTCGAGGGCATGGCAACTTCGGTAGTGTGACAAACTCGACGCGCGGTTCGCAATGAACAGCATGACCGACCAACACCCCACGATCGCCGTGGCACTGACCCACCTCGGCCTGGTCGAGGCCGGCGGCGCCGACGCCGCCACGTTCCTGCAGGGCCAGCTCAGCAACGACATTCGCGCGCTGGCGCCGGCGCGCGCGCAGTTGAGTTCCTACAACAGTGCCAAAGGCCGCATGCTCGCGGTGCTCCACGTGCTGCCCCACGACGACGGCTTCCTGCTGGAGCTGCAGCGCAGCCTGCTCGAGACGGTGCTCAAGCGCCTGAAGATGTACGTGCTGCGCTCGAAGGTCACGCTGGCCGAAGCCGAGCGCACGGTATTCGGCCTGGCGGGTCCCGACGCGGCGAGCGTGCTCGCCGATATCGGCGTGCCGGCCCCGATTGCACCGCTCGACTGCGCGTGGCACGGCGATCTCTGCGTGATGCGACGGATCGGCGAGGTGCCGCGCTACACGCTGCTCGCGCCCGGCGCGCACGGCGCCGAGCTGTGGCCGCGAATCGCGCGGCGCGCGCGCGCCGGCTCGCTCGACGACTGGAAACGATCCGAGATCGAGGCCGGCGTGCCGACGGTGTACCCGCAGACGCAGGACCGCTTCGTCGCGCAGATGTGCAACCTCGACGCGCTCGGCGGGATCAGCTTCGACAAGGGCTGCTACACCGGCCAGGAAATCATCGCGCGCGTGCATTACCGGGGCGCGGTGAAACGCCACATGACACAGCAACGGCTGGACGGCCCGCCGCCGGCGCCGGGAACGAAACTGGACTCGGGAGAAGTGGTCGACGCCGTCGCGGATCCGCGCGGCGGATCCATCGCGCTGCTGGTGAGCGCGCCGGCCTAGGCCTCGGGCCGCATCTGCGGAAACAGCAGCACGTCGCGGATCGACGGCGAGTCGGTCAGGAACATCGCCAGCCGGTCGATGCCGATGCCCGCGCCCGCGGTCGGCGGCAGGCCGTACTCCAGCGCGCGGACGTAGTCGGCGTCGTAGACCATCGCTTCATGATCGCCGCGCTCGTGTGCCGCGGCCTGGGCGCGGAAACGCGCGGCCTGGTCGTCCGGGTCGTTCAACTCCGAGAACCCGTTGGCGATCTCGCGCCCGCCGACGAAGAACTCGAAGCGGTCGGCGAAGTCCGGATTGGCATCGTTGCGCCGTGACAGCGGCGACACCTCGGTCGGGTACTCGACGATGAAGGTCGGCTCGACCAGCCTGGCTTCGACGGTCTTCTCGAAGATCTCGGTGAGCAGCTTGCCGACGCCGTACTCGGCCTTGGCGTCGCCGCCGGCCTTGCGCGCGAATTCCGCCAGGTAGTCGCGATCTTTCAGGCGCGCGGCATCGAGCGTCGGGTTGTGCTCGAGCACGGCCTGGGTGAGCGTGACGCGCCTGAACGGCGCCGACAGGTCGCAGCTGTGCCCCTGGTAGGTCACCTGGGCCGCGCCCGTCACGCCGAGCGCCGCGTCGCGGACCAGGTTCTCGATCAGGTCCATGAAGTCGGTGTAATCGGCGTAGGCCTGGTAGAACTCGAGCATGGTGAACTCGGGGTTGTGGCGCGTGGACAGCCCCTCGTTGCGGAAATTGCGGTTCAGCTCGTAGACCTTCTCGATGCCGCCGACGACCAGGCGTTTCAGGAACAGCTCGGGCGCGATGCGCAGGTAGACCTCGCGGTCCAGCGCGTTGTAGTGCGTGATGAACGGCCGCGCGGTGGCCCCGCCCGGGATCGGCTGCAACATCGGCGTCTCGACCTCGGCAAAGCCGAGCGCGTCGAAATAGTGGCGGATGAAGCGCACCAGCGCGGTGCGCGCCTCGAACACCCTGCGCACCCCGGGATTCATGATCAGGTCGACGTAGCGCAGGCGGTAGCGTGCTTCGGTGTCGGTCAGCCCCGCCCATTTCTCCGGCAGCGGCCGCAGCGACTTGGCGAGCTGCACCACCTGGCTCGCGCGGATCGACAGCTCGCCGGCCTTGGTCTTCATCACCGAACCCTGCGCGCCGATGAGGTCGCCGACGTCCCAGGTCTTGAAGTCCGCGTAAGCGGCCTCGCCGATCGCGTCCTGCTTGACGAACACCTGGATGCGCCCGGACATGTCCTGGATTTCGATGAACGAGACCTTGCCCTGCCCGCGCTTGGCCATCATGCGGCCGGCCACGGCGAACGCCTGCGTCTCGGCCTCCAGCGATTCGGCTGAGCGGGCGCCATACGCCCCGCGCAGGTCCTCGGCCAGCGCGTTGCGCCGGAAGGTGTTCGGGTAGGCGTTGCCCTTCGCGCGCAGCGCGGCCAGCTTCTCGCGCCGCTGCGCGATCAGGAAATTCTCGTCCTGCGGCTTGTCTTCTTCGTTGGCCATTAGAGACCCTGTTTCAGGCTGGCTTCGATGAACCGTTTCAGGTCGCCGTCGAGTACCCGCTCAGTGTCGGCGATTTCGACCCCGGTGCGCAGGTCCTTGATCCGCGATTGGTCGAGCACGTACGAGCGGATCTGGTAGCCCCACTCGATGTCGGACTTGCTCGCCTCCTGCTTGTCCTTCTCGACGTTGCGCTTCTCGATCTCGCGCTCGTACAGCCTGGCTTTGAGCATCTTCATCGCACGGTCGCGGTTCTGGTGCTGCGAGCGCTCGGTCTGGCAGGCCACGACGATGCCGCTCGGCGCGTGCGTGATGCGGATCGCCGACTCGGTCTTGTTGACGTGCTGGCCGCCGGCGCCGCCGGAGCGATAGGTGTCGACCTTGAGGTCGGCAGGATTGATCTCGATCTTGATGTCGTCGTCCACCTCAGGCGACACGAACACCGCCGCGAACGAGGTGTGGCGGCGCGCGTTGGAGTCGAACGGCGACTTGCGGACCAGCCGGTGCACGCCGATCTCGGTGCGCAGCCAGCCGTACGCGTTCGGCCCTTGCACGTAGAACGAAGCGCCCTTGATGCCGGCGACTTCGCCGCGCGACTCATCGAGGATCTCGGTCTTGAAGCCCATGTCGGCGCAGAAGCGCAGGTACATGCGCAGCAGCATCGACGCCCAGTCCTGCGCCTCGGTGCCGCCGGTGCCGGACTGGATGTCGACGAACGCGTTGGCGCCGTCCATCTCGCCGCTGAACATGCGCTTGAATTCCATCTCCGCGGCGAGCCGGTCGAGGCCGGCGATCTCGCGCTGCACTTCGGCCGCGGTGGCCGAGTCGTTCTCGGCGGCGGCGAGCTCGAGCAGTTCGCCGGCGTCGCGCAACCCGGATTCGGCGCGCTCCAGCGAGCGGATCACGTCCTCGAGGCGCGCGCGCTCGCGGCCCAGGTTCTGGGCACGCTCCGGGCTGTTCCAGATGTCCGGCCGTTCGAGTTCGGCGTCGACTTCCGCGAGGCGGTCCCGCTTGCCCGCGTAGTCAAAGATAGCCCCGCAGAGCGCTGAAGCGCTCACGCAGGGCGGCCATCTCGTTCTTGATTGACTGGGTATCCATGAGGGCGCGCAGTGTAGCGGAAAGGCCGGCTTCCTTGTGCCAAGCGCCGGCAGCGATTACAGTTTTCCCGGCTCAACGGGGCGCCAAAACGACACCACCGGGAAAACTCGGGAGGCGGGAGGGAAGATGAAGGAGCACTACGGCGTTCGAGGAGTGCTGGCGCTGGCGTTGGTGACGGTGTGTTGCGGCAGCTGGGCGCAGGACGAACCCGCCGAAGAGCCCGCGGACGAGCCGGCCGAGGAGTCGTTCGACGAGGGTGGCGGGAGCGGCTCGGCGAATGGCAACGACCGGCGGCTGTACTTCGCGCCGATGGCGTCGTACACCATGGCCGACGACGACCGTCTCACCGGCGACTCGATCGGCGGCGCGATCTCCGTCGGCAAGAAGATGACCTCGGGCCTGAACCTCGAACTGACGGGCTTCGCCGGATCCATGGGCCGCGAGGACGAGACGCTCACCAGCGACTCCGTCGAGCTCAGCGGCTACGGTATCGCCGCGATGATGTTCCCGTCGACGACCTGGACGCACGCGTACCTGATCCTCGCCCTGCACCAGGGCCAGACCAACGGGCACCCGACGACGCCCGACCAGGCCGGCTTCGACTACAAGTCGACGGTCTTCGATACCGGCGTCGGCTACCTGTTCGACCTGCACGAGTGGATCGGCCTCGAGTCGATGCTGCGCGCCGAAGCGCGCTATCGCATGGATTCGCACCACGAGGGCCCCGCCGGCGTCGGCAGCAAGGACGAGTTCTACGAGCCGGTGTTCAACGTCGGCCTGCTGATTCCGCTGGGCACGCTGCCCGGCGAGCCGGCGCCGCTGGCCGAGCAGCCGGCGCCTCCGGCGGATGCCGACGGCGACGGTGTCCTCGACGACGCCGATCAGTGCCCCGACACGCCGGCCGGGACGAAAGTCGACGACACCGGATGCGAGGTCAAGGAAGGCTGCCGCGCTCCGGGTCCGGGCGAGGCCATCAACCTCGAAGGTTGCGCGACCGGCGAAGCGGTGGTGCTCAAGGGCGTCAATTTCGAGACCGGCAGCTCGCGCCTGACCGCCGATGCCAAGGTGATCCTGAACCCCGTGGCCGATTCGCTGGCCGCGGCGCCGCACATGCGCGTCGAGATCGGCGGGCACACCGATGCGCAGGGCTCCGACGCCTTCAACCTGAAGCTGTCGGGCCGGCGCGCGCAGGCGGTGAAGGACTACCTCGTGTCGCGCGGCATCGATGCGTCGCGCATGACCTCTAATGGCTACGGCGAAACACAGCCGGTGGACAGCAACGAAACGGCCGACGGCCGCGAGCTGAACCGGCGCGTCGAAATGAAGGTCCTCGAAGGCGGCGGCGAATAGCCGGGGCCGCTGCGCCGCGCGGCGCGTGCTAGCTTGGTCGGGATCAGGGAGGGGAACGCATGCATCGAGTCGAACAGGGAAACTTCAAGCACGAGGGTTACACGCTGGCCTACGAGATCCACGGGCCAGCCGACGGCGCGCCGGTGCTGCTGCTGCACGGCATCCTGCTCGACGCCGCGGTCAACCGCGACATCGCGCTGCCGATGGCCGACGCCGGCTTCCGCGTGATCCTGCTCGACCTGCTGGGCCACGGCCGCAGCGACCGCGCCGAGGCGACCGAGTTGCGCAACGATTTCTTCGCCGAGCAGGTGATCGGGTGCCTCGACCACCTGCAGGTCGACCGCGCCGTCGTCGGCGGCGTGTCGCTCGGCGCCATCGTCGCGCTGCACGTCGCGGTGAACGCGCCCAAACGCGTCAAGGCGCTGCTGCTCGAGATGCCGGTGATGGAGGAGTCCACGCCGTTCGCGGGCATCCTGCTGTCGCCGCTGGTGTTCGCCACCAACTATTTCGCCTGGCTGTACCGGCCATTCGCCAAGTTCCTGTCGCGCCTGCCCCGGCCACGCCGCGCGGTGTTCCAGAGCGTGCTGGATTCCGCGGCGCAGGACCCCGAGGCGATCCGCGCGATCCTGCACGGCGTGCTGGTCGGTCCGGTCGTCCCGCCGCGGCGGCAGCGTCGCAAGATCGAGGCGCCAGCGCTGGTCATCGGCCACGAGGGCGACTGGCTGCATAACCTCGAGGACTCGCGCGCGCTGGCCGAGGAGTTACCCAACGGCAGGCTGATCACCGCCAAGTCGATCCTCGAGCTGCGGCTGAAGCCCGAGCGACTGATGCCCGAGATCCTGGGCTTCCTGCGCGAAACTGCCGGCGTTGAGGCAGCGGCTGCCGAGGCGGCGCCGGTGGCGGCCTCCGCTGAACTGGTGGCCGACGATCCGGTTGCGCGCTTCGAAGCCGCCGTCGCGAAAGTCGGCAACGCTGCGCCCGACAGCGCGATCAAGCCCTCCAACGAGATGAAGCTGACGATGTACGCGCTGTACCGTCAGGCCCGCGACGGCGACGTCCAGGGCAAGCGCCCCGGCCTGATGGACGTGGTCGGCCGCATGAAATACGACGGCTGGGCCGCGCTGAAGGGCACGTCGCGCGAAGACGCGATGCGCAGCTACGCCGACGAGGTCGACGCGCTCGAGCGCAAGTTCAGCGGAGCGCAGCAGGCATGAAGTCCGACGACCGGGTCCGCATCGACGTGCAGGGCGGCCTCGCCACCGTCGTGCTGACGCGCGGCGACAAGCACAACGCAATGGACCTCGCGATGCTCGAAGCGGTGCGCGGCGCCGCCGCGCGCCTGAAGAAGGACCGGCGCGTGCGCGCGGTGATCCTGCGCGGCGACGGCCCGTCGTTCTGCGCCGGCCTCGACGTCAAGTCCATGTTCAGCGGCGCCAAGGCGGTCGCGGCCGGCATCGCCGCGCTGTGGTCGCCGGTGCGCAACCGCTTCCAGGACTGGAGCATGGCCTGGCGCGAGGTGGCGGTGCCGGTGATCGCCTCGATCCACGGCAATTGCTTCGGCGCCGGCATCCAACTCGCGCTCGGTGCCGATCTGCGCATCGCCACGCCCGATGCCAGGATCTCGGTGATGGAATCCAAGTGGGGGCTGATCCCCGACATGGGCGGCACCGCCCTGCTGCGCGAGCTGATCCCGATCGACCTGGCCAAGGAGCTCGCGATCACGGGGCGCATCCTGAGCGGCGCGGAGGCTCACGGCATCGGCCTCGTCACGCATGTCAACGACGAGCCGCTCGACGCCGCGCACAAATTGGTCGCCGAGATCGAGACGCGCTCGCCCGACGCAGTCGCCGCGGCGAAGTTCCTGCTGCAGCAGTCGTGGGACCGCGGCGAGGCCGGCGCGCTGGCGGCCGAGCGCCGCTGGCAGCGCAAGCTGCTCGGCACGCGCAACCAGCGCATCGCGATCGCGCGCAACCTCGAGAAGAAGGACCTGCCGTTCGGTCCGCGCCGCATCGGAGCGTGAACTATGGCTCGCGCGTGGAGCCTGGTCCGCGAATTCCTGCGCGAGCTGTTCGATTTCCAGTTCAGCACCTTCCTGACCACGCGGATGCTGCCCGGCGTCTACGGCTTCGGCATCGTGCTGGCGGCGCTGTTCACGATCTACGTCGTCGTGCTGCGCTTCCGCGAGTCGACCAACGAGGGCCTGGCGTGGCTGGTGATCGGGCCGTTGATGTTCTTCGGCCTGGTGACCGCGCTGCGGATCACGCTCGAGTTCGTGCTGGCGGTGTTCCGCGTGGCCTGGTACGTCGAGCAGGTGGCCAGCCATACCGAGGTCGTTTCGAAGGAAATCCCGCGCTTCGGCTCCCTCGGCAGCTTGCTGTTCGGCAAGGGCGGGCGGCCTCCGGGCTCGCCGCCCTCGTCGTCCGCGCCGCCGAAGCCCTAGTCGCCGTTGGCCGGCGCGCGGCTGACCACGTAGGTCGGCACTTCGCGGCCGACGCCCTTGAGCGGTCGCAGCTCGCTCTTCGACGGCAGCGCCTCGCCGGCCGCGGTCAGCGTATCGGCGTCGGCGCGGATCTCGCCGTCCGCCGCCTCGTCGCACAGCCGCGCCGCGAGGTTGACCGCCGGGCCGACCGCGACGTACTCGTAGCGCGCGCCCTGGCCGACGATGCCGACGGCGACCTCGCCGGTCGCGACGCCAACGCCGAGTCCCATCTTGCGCGAATAGCCGCGCACGGTCGCCCGCGCGCGGGACTGCAGGCCGCGCGCCAGGCCCAGCGCGCGCGTCGCCTGGTCCGCATAGGCCATCGGCGCGCCGATCAGGATCAGCGCGCCATCGCCGGCGAGGTCCTTGATCGTGCCGCCGAACTCCGCCGCCACCGCGCCGATGTCGGAGTAGAAATCGCGCAGCAGGCGCATGACCTTCTCGGGGGGATTGGCCTGCGCGTAGGCGGTGAATCCGCGGATGTCGCAGCACAGGACCGTGACCAACTGGCGCTGGCGCGTCATCGCGTTGCGCAAGCCGCGCTTGCGCACCAGGTCGACGACCTGCGGCGACAGGAACTGCGCCAGGAACAGCGCGCGCGCGCCCTGCACGTTGTGGTAGCGCAACGCGCCGATCAGGAACACGATCTCGCCAAGCGCGATCGCGATCGGCGCGGCGGGACGCGGCAGCACGAGCGCCGCGGCGAACAGCGGCATCACCGCCAGCATCGAGCCGATGCGGGCCTTCTCGGCCTTGTCGGGGCCGCGCTGCAGCACGCGCAGGCCTGCGAGCATGACCAGCAGCATCGCGATGGCCCACGGCGACGCCAGCATGTAGAACCCGAAGTCGGGCGAGGTGGACAGGCTCAGGTCGAGCTGGCCGCTGAGCCCGACGCGCCACTGCGGGCGCCAGGCCGCCAGCGCCGCGAACACGATCACGCAGCCCTGCGCCGCGCGCACCAGCAGCCGCACCGGGCCGACGTGCGTGCGCGAGGCAACGGTCTCGCCGACGCGGATGCCCCACTCCGATCCCGCGATGAATGCGATGGCGTCGAACACGCCCAGCAGGCGCGTCCACGCCGGCAGCGGCGGCGCCGTCGGCGCGTAGGCGCTGGCGAGGATCACGATGCCCATCGCGGCCAGGAACAGGCCGAGTGCGCGGCTGGTCGGCGCGCCGCGGTCCGTGATCCACACGGCGAACCCGATGCCACCGCTGATCAGCGCGACGACCTGGAATGCGGCAGCGTCCATCACGGAGGCAGTCAGCGGAAAACGGGCCGCGACGCGCGGCCCAGCGGTGTCATGCCGCTCTGGGCAGCATCTGCTGGATGAAGGCCTCGCACTCCGGCGTGTCCATGTAGCGCGGCACGGCGTAGTACAGGTGCGCCTCGAACAGCGCCTTGCCCGTGATCGCCGGGATGTCCGAGGCCTTGAGCTTGTCGACCTGGGTCGGGATGCCGAACTCCTGGTTCATCGCGCGGATGCGCGCGATCAGCGCGTCGGCGAGCTGCGCGTCGGTCTCGTCGCCCTTTCTCAGGCCGCTGACCTCGGCGAGCTTCGCCAGGCGCGCAGTGCAATTCGGCTTCGAGAACTCCAGCACGCGCGGCAGGATGATCGCGTTGGCCAGCCCGTGCGGCACGTGGTAGTACGCGCCGAAATTGTGCGCGATCGCGTGCACGTAGCCGACGCCCGCCGTCGTGAACGCGACGCCGGCCTTGAACGAGGCCAGCGCCATGTTCTGGCGGGCCTCGACGTTGGCGCCGTTCTTCACCGCGGTCGGCAGATTCTGCATGACCAGGCGCGTGGCCTCGAGCGCCTCGGCGTCGGTCTTCGAAGTCTGGTTGCGCGAGATGTAGGCCTCGACCGCGTGCGTCAGCGCGTCCATGCCAGTGGCCGCGGTGATGGGCGGCGGCAGCCCGGTCATCAGCGCGCCGTCGAGCGCCGCCGCCAGCGGCACCAGGCGCGGCGACATGATCGCGAACTTGCGCGTGCTGGCCGGGTCGGACACGACCGCGGCGATGGTTACCTCGGAGCCGGTGCCGGCCGTGGTGGGCACGGCGTACATCGGCAGCAGCTTGAACGCCACGCGCATCAGGCCCGACATGTGGACGATCTTGTACGGATTGGTCGCGCGCGCGGCAATGATCTTCGCCGCGTCGATCGAGGAGCCGCCGCCGATCGCGAGAATCGCCGTGCAGTCCTCCTGCTTCAGCATGGCCAGGCCGTTCTCGATCTGCTCGATGGTCGGATTCGGCAGCACGCCGTCGTACACGCTGGTCTTCACGCCGAGCTGCCCCAGTTTCTCGAGCAGCGGCTTGAGCAAGCCGATTTTCACCAGCATCGCGTCGGTCACGACCAGCAGGCTCGTCACGCCGGTGCCGGCGATGTGCTCGCACAGCTGCAGCGACGAGCCCGGGCCGGTGAACAGCTTCGGCGTGCGGAAGAACAGCAGCGGCGTGCTGATCTTCAGCAGGAACTGCCAGACCTTGAAGAAGAAGACCTTGATCGCGAAAGGGATCATCGCGGCTCCGGTTGGATTGATTGGTCGGCGCGAGAGGATTTGAACCTCCGACCACCTCCACCCCAAGGAGGTGCGCTACCAGGCTGCGCTACGCGCCGACACGAATGGGTCGCGGATTTTACACGGATTTCGGGAGGAATCCGGCGGGCGCCGGAGTGGGTCGCGGGTTCAGCGCTCGAGCAGCTTCAGGGCGGCCTCGAGCTCCGAGCGCATCTGCTTGAGCTCGGCCTTGGTGAACTTGCCTTTCAGGATCGGCACCGGCGCCGTCGGCACCGGCACGGCCGCGCGCGGCACGCCGGACTTGGGCATCTCGCGCAGGCGCTGGCGTGCGCCGCCGATGGTGAAGCCCTGTTCGTACAGCAGGCTGCGGATGCGGCGGATCATCTGCACGTCGTCGTGCTGGTAGTAGCGCCGGTTGCCGCGGCGCTTGACCGGCTTGAGCTGCGGGAATTCCTGCTCCCAGTAGCGCAGCACGTGCGGTTTCACCGCGCACAGCTCGCTGACTTCGCCGATGGCGAAGTAGCGCTTGCGCGGAATGTCCGGCAGCGCGACGACGAGGTTATTCGCGGCTTCCCGCATCGCTCTCGACCCTCAGTCGCAGTTTCTGCCCCGGACGGAACGTGACCACGCGGCGGGCGGAGATCGGGATCTCTTCGCCGGTCTTCGGATTGCGGCCCGGGCGCTGGTTCTTGTCGCGGAGCTCGAAGTTGCCGAAACCCGACAGTTTTACCTGCTCGCCGGCTTCGAGACTGTGACGGACCTGTTCGAAAAAGTAGTCCACGAACTCCTTGGCCTCCCGCTTGTTCAGGCCCAGTTGTTCAAACAGTGCTTCCGCCAGCTCCGCCTTGGTCAACGCCGCCACCGCTATCCCCCCGGATCGTGGCCCCAAACTCATGATGGAGCCGCTGGGCTACCGCTTGCACAGCGGCCTCGACTTCCTGGTCAGTTAGGGTGCGCGAATTGTCTTGAAAAATCAAGCTCAAAGCGACGCTTTTGAAACCATTAGGTAAACCAGCTCCGCGGTAGACGTCGAAGACCCCGGCCTGCCGCAGGCTGGCGCCCCCGGCCGCCCGGGCCTTGGCGGTCAGGGCCGCGGCGGGCACGTCCTGCTTCAGGACCAGCGCCAAGTCCCGGCGGGAGGCCGGGAATTCCGACTGCGCCGCCACCTCGGGCAGGCTGGACGAGGCCAGGGCCGCCGTATCCAGCTCCAGCAGGACCGGGGCCTCCGGCAGGTCCAGTTCGGCCATCAGCCGGGGGTGCAGGACCCCCAGCCAGCCGGCCGGCTTGCCCCCCGCCAGAACCCGGGCGGTCTGCCCCGGATGCAGGGCGGGATGCTCGGCGCGCTCGCAGCTCAGGCCTGGTGCCAGGGCCTCCAGGTCAGCCTTCAGGTCGAAGAAATCGACCGGCCGGCTCGCGGTGCCCCACTGCTCGGCCGCGGCCGCCCCGGCCGCCAGCAGGGCCAGGCGCTCGGTCTCGACCACCGCGCCGCCCCGCTGTTCGAAGCACACGCCGATCTCGAACAGCCGGACACGCTTGCGCTGGCGCTGCTGGTTATAGCGCCAGGCCGGAATCAGCCCGCTCCACACCGTCGTGCGCATCAGCGACATCGTGTCTGCGATCGGATTGTCCAGGGCGATGGCGCCGGCGCCGGGCGCGAGCGCTCTCTCGAGCTTCGCATCGACGAAGCTGTAGGTGATGACTTCCTGCCAGCCGCGCGAAGCGAGGCGGTCGCGCGCGAGGTCCAGCGGACGGCGTTCCGGCACCGGCGCGGGCGCGAGCAGTGCCGCATACGGATGCGCCGGGATCCGCTCGTAGCCGTAGAGCCGCGCGACTTCTTCGATCAGGTCGACTTCCAGCCGCAGGTCGTAGCGATGCGAAGGGATGGTCGCCTGCCAGCCGGCGGCGCCGAGCCGGCGCACGCCGATGCCCAGCCGCTTGAGCAGCTTCTCGACCTCGGTCGGCGCGATCGAATGTCCCAGCAGCTGGTCGAGCCGCGCACGGCGCAGCTTCACCGTCACGGGGGGTGGCTTGCGCGCGCCGGTCTCGGTGACCGGGCCCGCCTTGCCGCCGCAGATCTCCAGCACCAGCGCGCTCGCGCGCTCCAGCGCCTGGCGTTGCAGCGCCGCGTCCACGCCGCGCTCGAAGCGGTACAGCGCGTCCGACGGGATGCGCAGTCGCCGGCCGGTCGCCGCGACGCGCTCGGGTGAGAAACAGGCGCTCTCGAGGAAGATCGAGGTCGTCGTGCCCGACACGCCCGACGGCATGCCGCCCATGATCCCGGCCAGCGCCAGCGGCCGCGCGTCATCGGCGATCAGCAGGTCGTCCTGGGTGAAGGTGTAGGTCTGCTCGTTGAGCAGCGGCAGCGACTCGCCGTCCTTGGCGCGGCGCACGCGGATGCCGCCTTGCAGCTTCGCGCAGTCGAAGGCGTGCAGCGGCTGGCCGAGCTCGAGCAGGATGTAGTTGGTGATGTCGACGACCGGATGGATGCAGCGATGGCCCGAGCGTCGCAGCCGCTCGCGCAGCCAGTCGGGCGTACGCGCGTTCGGGTTGATGCCCTCGATCACGCGTCCGGCATAGCGCCGGCAATCGGAGCGACTGTCGATCTTCACGTCGAAACGGGCCGTGCCCGCGACGGCGGCCGGCCTGATCGCCGGCGCCTTCAGCGGCACCGCGAACACGGCGGCGACTTCGCGCGCGAGGCCCGCGACGCTCAGGCAGTCGCCACGGTTTGGCGTCAGTTCGAGCGACAGGACCGCGTCGTCGAGTTTCAGGTATTGCGCGAACGGCTGGCCGACCTTGGCGCCGGCATCCAGCTCGAGCAGGCCGTCGGATTTCTCCGCGAGCCCCAGTTCCTTCGCGGAGCACAGCATGCCAGCCGACTCCACGCCACGCAGCGCAGACACCCTGATCTGCGTGCCGTCGGGCAGCGTCGCTCCGGGCAGCGCCACCGGCGCCTTCATGCCGGCGCGCGCGTTGGCCGCGCCGCACACGATAGTCGCCGTAGAACGACTGCCGGTGTCGACCTGGCATACGCGCAAGCGATCGGCCTGCGGATGCGGTTCGACGTCGGCGATCCGGCCGACGACGACGTCCTTCAGCGCGAGCCCGAGCGGAATCGCCTCGCACTCGAGGCCGGCGCGCGTCAGGCGCCCGGCGAGCGCGGCGTTGTCGGCCCGCGGATTGGCCCACTCGCGCAACCAGTTCAGGCTGACCTTCATTTGAACTGCTCGAGGAAGCGCAGGTCGTTGGCGAAGAACTGGCGCAGGTCGTCGACGCCGTAGCGCAGCATCGCCATGCGCTCGACACCCATGCCGAAGGCGTAGCCGGTGTACTTCTCCGGATCTAGACCGACTGCCTTGAACTCGTTCGGGTGCACCATGCCGCAGCCTAGTACCTCGAGCCAGCGCCCGCCTTCCCAGCGGATGTGAACGTCGGCACCCGGTTCGACGAACGGGAAGTACGACGGCCGGAACATCACCTCCATCTCGCGCTCGAAGAAGCGCTTCAGGAAGGTCATCAGGTCGTACTTGAGGTCGGCCAGCGCGACTTTCTCGGCCACGTACAGGCCTTCCACCTGGTGGAACATCGGGCTGTGCGTGCGGTCGAGGTCCTTCCGGTACACGCGGCCCGGACAGATGATGCGGATCGGCGGCTTGCGGCCGCTCTTCACGTAGTGCTGCATGGTGCGCACCTGCACCGGCGAGGTGTGCGTGCGCAGCAGCTTCTTGCCGTCCTGGACGTAGAAGGTGTCCTGCATCGCGCGCGCCGGATGGTTCTCCGGGATGTTCAGCGCGCCAAAATTGTGGAAGTCGTCCTCGATCTCGGGCCCCGCCACCGACTCGAAGCCCTGGTCGGCAAACAGCCGCTCGATGCGCTGCACCGTGCGCGTCAGCGGGTGCAGGCCGCCGGCATTCTCGCCGCGGCCCGGCAACGTGACGTCGATCGACTCGGCCGCCAGGCGGCGCGACAGCTCGGCGTTGCCGAGCGCGCGCTTGCGCGCGTCGATCAGGCCGGCGACCTCGTCCTTGGCGCGGTTGACGCGCTCGCCGAAGGCCTTGCGCGGGTCCGGCGCCATGCCGCCGAGCTGTTTGAGCAGCTCGGTGACCTGGCCTTTCTTGCCGAGCAGGTCGACGCGCAGCTGCTCGAGCGCACGGGCGTCGGCTGCGGCTTCGATGTCCTGCCGCGCCTTGCTCAACAGCGAGTCGATGTTGTTGTCGTTATCCATGTCCCTGCCGAAGCAAACAAAAAGGGAGAAGGCCTGTTCAGCCTTCTCCCTTCGTTTTTTGAAGCGGAGTACCGCTTAGGCTGCCAGCTTGCTCTTGGCCTGGGCGGCCAACGCCGCGAACGCGGCCTTGTCGTGGACCGCGAGGTCGGCGACGACCTTGCGGTCCAGGGTCACGCCGGCGAGGTCGAGTCCGCGGATGAACTTGCTGTACGACAGGCCCAGTTCGCGGGCGGCGGCGTTGATGCGCTGGATCCACAGCGCGCGCAACTCGCGCTTGCGCACCCGCCGGTCGCGATAGGCGTAGACGCCGGCGCGCGAGACGTGCTGCATCGCCGTCTTGATCGAGCGGCTGCCCGCGCCGTAGTAGCCCTTGGCCTTCTTCAGCAGCTTCTTGTGCTTGGCACGAACGGTCGTGCCGCGCTTGACTCTTGCCATGGTCGCTCTCCCTTAGCTGTACGGCAGCATCTGGGCGACTTCGGCGACATCCGAGTCGTGCACTTGCGTCGGCCCACGCAGCTTGCGGATGGTCTTGGCGGACTTCTTGGTCAGGATGTGGCGCTTGAACGCGCTGGCGCGCTTGAAACCGCCCTTGCCCGTGCGGGCAAAGCGCTTCGCGGCGCTGCGCTTGGTCTTCAACTTCGGCATGACAACAACTCCTTCATTTAATGCCTCCTCAGGCAGCGCCATCGGCGCGTTTGGAAGCCTGAGTCAGCTTGTCTGACAACATCGCGCCCAAAGGCGCTCCTACTTCGTCTTCCTCGGCGCCATCACCATCACCGACTGGCGCATTTCCAGGCGCGGATGCTGCTCGATGATCGCCAGCGTCTCCAGGTCGGCCTTCACTCTATCCATCAGCTTCGCGCCCAGCTCCTGGTGCTGCATCTCACGGCCGCGGAAGCGGACCGTGACCTTGATCTTGTCTCCCTCTTCCAGAAAGTTCTTCAGCGCGCGCAGCTTGGTCTGGTAATCGGCTTCTTCGGTGGTCGGCCGGAACTTGATTTCCTTGACCTGGATCTGCTTCTGCTTCTTGCGCGCCTGCTGTGCCGCCTTGTCCTTCTGGTAGATGTACTTGCCGTAATCCATGATCTTGCAGACCGGCGGATCTGCGTTCGGCGACACCTCGACCAGATCAAGCCCCAGTTCCTCGGCTTTGGCGACTGCGTCCCGGGTCATCATGACGCCGACCTGCTCACCGTCGGCTCCGATCACACGCACCCGAGGCACGTTGATCTGGTGGTTCTTGCGGTCTTCTCGTTCCAAGCTGATGTGCAGACTCCTCGCAGGCGCAGTGGGGCGCGAATTCTACGGTTCCGGGAGCCGGTTCTCAAGCGCTCCGCCGGTCGAACCCCCACGGCCAGTCCCGCGTCAGCAACTCCCGGGCCTTGTCCTCGGGGACGGCCTTGGAGAACAGGTACCCCTGGCCGTAGTCGAAGCCCAGTTCGTGGACCGCCACGGCCTGCTCGCGGGTCTCGATGCCCTCGGCCACCAGGTTCATGCCGAGCGACCGCCCCAGCGCGCTGATGGCGCGCAGGATCTTGCCGCTGTCCGGGTCCTCGGTGACCGGCGCCACGAACGAACGGTCCACTTTGATCGTATTGATCGGCAGGCGCCGCAGGTAGCCCAGGGACGAATAGCCCGTCCCGAAGTCGTCCAGGGCGATCTTGACCCCGAGCTCGCGGCAGCGGTCGAGCAGCTCGGTCGCCGTCTCCAGGTTGTTCATCAGCAGGCTTTCGGTGATCTCGAGCTTCAGCTGCCCGGGCGCAATGCCGGTCGTGCCGATGGCGCGCTGCACCTCGTGGAAGATGTCCGGCGTGGACAGCTGCTTGCCCGACAGGTTGATGTTCATGAACAGGCGCTCGCCGTGGACCGGCGCGATCGCGTTGAGCCGCCCGAGCGCCTCGCAGCCGGCGTGCAGGATCCACTTGCCAACGCCGTGGATCAGGTGCGACTCCTCGATCACCGGGATGAACTCGCCCGGCGGCACGAATCCGCGGCTCGGGCTGACCCAGCGCACCAGCGCCTCGAAGCCGGCGGTGGTGAAGCTGCCGAGGTTCACGATCGGCTGGAAATACAGCACGAACTCCTTGCGCTCCAGCGCCTGCTCGAGCTCGTGCTCCAGCTCGATGCGCTTGATGACCGCGTCGCGGTCCTGCTTCTGCTCGTTTTCCGACACCTTGCCGTCGGTGTCCGTCGCCACGCGGTAGCGCTTCAGGATCATCTTCAGCAGCAGGCGCAGCAGCGGATCGGCGTCGCCGAGCTTCTCGTCGAGGTGCGAATGCGTCAGCACGCGCAAGCGTGTCGGTACGCGGGCGAAGGCCGAGGCGGACCGCGGCAGGCCGTCGATCAGCGACATCTCGCCGATCAGCTCGCCGGGCCCCAACTGGGCGATGCGCTCACGCTCGCCCTCGTTCTCGCGGCAGATTTCCAGCAGCCCGTTCTCGATGACGAAGGCGGTGTCGCCCTGGTCGCCTTCCCGGAACAGCCACTCGCCCTCGGCGAGGAAGCGTCGGTGCTTGTCTGCGCTCAAACGGGGCCCCTGCGAGGCTGGATGGCCAGACTACACGACCCGGGCTTGGTCGGTCAGCAGATGGTAGGCGCGAGTGGACTCGAACCACCGACCCCCACCATGTCAAGGTGGTGCTCTAACCAGCTGAGCTACGCGCCTACGGTGCAATTCGAGGGCGCGAAAGATACCAGAAAGCGGTTATCCCGGGGCGTTGAGCGCGGTTGCGCGCAACTTGCGGATTTCGTCCCGCTTGCGGGCCGCCAGTTCGAACTCGAGGTTCTGGGCGGCCGCCAGCATTTCCTTCTCCAGCTTGGCGATCAGCCGGCCCAATTTCTCGGGTGGCAGCTTGGCGTAGGCCGCACCCTGCTCCGCCGCCTGCTGCATGCGCTGCGCCGACAGCTCCTCGTACCCGGCGTGCAGCACGTCGGCTACTGCCTTGCGGATGCCCTTGGGCGTGATGCCGTGCTCTTCGTTGTGCTGCCGCTGCTTCTCGCGGCGGCGATCCATCTCTCCGAGCGCCCGCTTCATCGAGTCGGTGGTCCGGTCGGCGTAGAAGATCACGCGGCCGTTCAGGTTGCGCGCGGCGCGGCCCGAGGTCTGGATCAGCGAGCGCTCGGAGCGCAGGAAGCCTTCCTTGTCGGCGTCGAGCACGGCGACCAGCGACACCTCCGGCAGGTCGAGGCCCTCGCGCAACAGGTTGATGCCCACCAGCACGTCGAACGCGCCCAGCCGCAGGTCGCGGATGATCTCGGCCCGCTCGACCGTATCCACGTCCGAGTGCATGTAGCGCACCTTCGCACCGTGCTCGCGCAGGTAGTCGGTCAGGTCCTCGGCCATGCGCTTGGTCAGCACCGTGACCAGCACGCGCTCGTGGCGCTCGGCGCGCAGGCGGATTTCGCCGAGCACGTCGTCGACCTGGGTCGAGGCGGGCCGCACCTCGACCTCGGGATCGACCAGGCCGGTCGGCCGCACCACCTGCTCCGCCACCTGCCCCGACCGCTGCTGTTCGTACGGCCCCGGCGTCGCCGACACGAACACGATCTGCGGCGCGAGCCGCTCGAACTCCTCGAAGCGCAGCGGCCGGTTGTCCAGCGCCGACGGCAGGCGGAAACCGTACTCGACCAGCGTCTCCTTGCGCGAGCGATCTCCCTTGAACATGGCGCCGAGCTGCGGCACCGTCACATGGCTTTCGTCCACCACCACCAGCGCGTCGCTCGGCAGGTAGTCGAACAGCGTCGGCGGCGGCTCGCCGGTCTTGCGGCCCGACAGGAAGCGCGAGTAGTTCTCGATGCCGTTGCAGTAGCCGACTTCCTGGATCATCTCGAGGTCGAACAGCGTGCGCTGCTCAAGGCGTTGCGCCTCCACCAGCTTGCTCGCCTTGCGCAGGACCTCGAGCCGCTCGCGCAACTCCGCCTTGATGTCGTCCATCACGGCGAGGACTTTCTCGCGCGGCGTAACGTAGTGCGTTGCCGGGAACACGGTATAGCGCGGCACCTTGCGCTTGAGTTCGCCGGTCAGCGGGTCGAACACCGTGATCGACTCGATCGCGTCGTCGAACAGCTCGATGCGCACCGCCTCGTCGTCGGACTCGGCCGGATGCATGTCGACGACGTCGCCACGCACGCGGTAGGTCGCGCGCTTGAACTCGACGTCGTTGCGCGTGTACTGCATCTCGGTCAGGCGCGTGATCAGCTCGCGCTGCCCCAGGCGCCCGCCTTTCACCAGGTGCAGCACCATCTGGAAGTACTGCTCCGGATCGCCGAGGCCGTAGATCGCCGACACCGACGCCACGATGATGGCGTCGCGCCGCTCGAGGAGGCCCTTGGTCGCCGACAGGCGCATCTGCTCGATGTGCTCGTTGATCGAGCTGTCCTTCTCGATGTAGGTGTCGGATGAAGGGACGTAGGCCTCGGGCTGGTAGTAGTCGTAGTACGACACGAAGTACTCGACCGAGTTGTCCGGGAAGAACTCGTGGAACTCGCCGTACAGCTGGCCGGCCAGCGTCTTGTTCGGCGCCAGCACCAGCGTGGGCCGCTGCAGCCGGGCGATGACGTTGGCGATGGTGAAGGTCTTGCCCGAGCCGGTCACGCCGAGCAGCGTCTGGTGGCTGAGCCCGTCCTGCAAGCCGCGCACCAGCGCATCGATCGCCGCGGGCTGGTCCCCCGCGGGTGCCCAGTCAGCCTTCAGCCCGAAGCGGCCCTCGCGCGCGCGCTCAGCCGCCATTGCGCTCCGTCGGCGCGTGGTACGCGTCGTGCAGCCGCACCGGCTCCGCGACCTTGCGGTAGCGCATGTTCAGCAGCTCGACGCCGACCGAGAACGCCATCGCGAAGTAGATGTAGCCCTTCGGGATGTGCATGTCGAAGCCCTCGCCGATCAGCGCCATGCCGATCAGCATCAGGAAGCTCAACGCCAGCATCTTGATGGTCGGGTGACGGTCGACGAACGCGCTGACGGCGCCGGCGAACAGGATCATCACCACCACCGCGGTGACGATCGCGGCTGCCATCACCCACACGTTCTGCACCATGCCGACGGCGGTGATGATCGAGTCGAGCGAGAACACGACGTCGAGCAGCAGGATCTGGCCGATGACGGCGTTGAAGGACGCCGGGATGCGTGCGGCGGCGTGCCCCTGCGCGCCCTCGAGCTTCTCGTGGATTTCCATGGTGCTCTTGGCCAGCAGGAACAGGCCGCCGAGGATCAGGATCAGGTCCCGCACCGAGAACTCCATGCCCAGCACCGTGAACAGCGGCGCGGTCAGGCCCATGATCCAGGCCAGCGAGAACAGCAGCAGCAGGCGCGTGATGGCGGCCAGCGCCAGGCCGGTCTTGCGCGCGCGCTCCTGCTGGTCGGCGGGCAGCTTGGCCGCGAGGATCGAGATGAAGATGATGTTGTCGATGCCGAGGACGATCTCCAGCGCCGCCAGGGTGAGGAAGGCGATCCAGACATTGGGGTCGAGCAGCAGGTCCACGGGACGCTCCGGGTTTCGGTGGAGGGAGGATTCTAGGGCGTGACGATGGCGAAAGTGCCGGGCGCCTTGTCGAGCAGCCCGAAGAAACGGCCGAGGTCGAGCTGGCTGCCGGTGACCTTGACGTCGTCGCTGAACAGCAGGTCCCTGGCGCCGGCCGCGCCAGCCACCATCCGCACGAACATCGCGTGCGTCAGCGCCAGCGTGGCGTTGGCGTCGTCAGCCGGTGGGCCTCTCCGGTGATGCAGCACCGCATTCTCGATCCACAGCACGTGCGATTCCTTCAGGTCGGTGAGCACGAGATTGATC
>JBOICR010000306.1:0-5521 GCA_050740195.1 Nevskiaceae bacterium
CGGGAATGGCGACCTGACGCTCAACCCCGAGCCCACGGGTGCGCAGTTCGTGCGACAGCGCTGCCTCGTAGACGGACTCGAACAGCCCCGGTCCGAGCGCTCTGTGCACCTTCAGCGCGGCGTCGACGACCTGCTTTCCCACGTCGTCTTCATGCATTTCTTGGCGACCTTGGCGTGCTTGGCGAGAAATGTCTTTCAGTGCGACTCGGCGACAACTTTCTCGTAGCCGGCGGCGTCGAGCAAATCGTCGAGCTCGGCGGCGTTGGCCGGCTTGAGCTTGAACATCCAGCCCTTGCCGTACGGATCCTGGTTCAGCGTCTCGGGCGCACCGGCGAGCGAGGCGTTGGCGTCCACTACTTCTCCGGAAATCGGCGCGTAGACGTCTGAGGCGGCCTTGACCGACTCGACCACGGCGCAGGCTTCGCCCGCGGCGACCTTGCGGCCAGTCTTGGGCACTTCGACGAACACGAGGTCGCCGAGCGCCGACTGGGCGTGGTCGCTGATGCCGATGACGACCGTACCGTCGGGCTGCTTCTTGACCCACTCGTGGGACTTGGCGTACTTAAGATCACCTGGAATCTTGCTCATCTGCTGCCTCCCGGTAAGAAAAACGTTTCGCGCAGAGACGCTGAGGACGCAGAGAGAAGAAGTAAATACTTTCTTTCTCTGTTCTCTGCGTTCTCTGCGTCTCTGCGCGAAACATTCTTTGTCATCACACCAGCACCTTGCCATTGCGCACGAACGGTGGCTGCGCGATGCGGCACGGCAGCCACTGGCCGCGGATCTCGACCTCGCAGGCGCCGCTGGCGTGGCCCTGGGCGCGCGCGAGCGCGACGGAATTCTTCATCGACGGCGCAAAACTGCCGCTGGTGGTCTCGCCGCTCGCGCCGTTGCCGAAGCGCAGTTTCATGTGCGAACGCAGCACGCCGCGGCCCTCGAGCACGAGCCCGAGCTGCTTGCGCGGTGGCGAGGCCTTCATCGCCTCCAGCGCGGCGCGACCCGTGAACTTGCGATCGGCCGGCTCCCACGCCACGGTCCAGGTCAGGCCGCACTCCAGCGGCGTGACCGACTCGTCCATGTCCTGGCCGTAGAGATTCATGCCGGCCTCGAGGCGTAGCGTGTCGCGCGCACCCAGGCCGGCCGGGCGCACGCCGTCGGCAGCGAGCGCGTCCCAGAGTTTGGTCAGGTCAGCGTGCGGCAGGATGAACTCGAAGCCGTCCTCGCCGGTGTAGCCGGTGGTGGCGACGAACCACGGCTCGCCATACACGGACTGGAATGCCTTCAGCACCAGCGCGGCGTCGCGGATCGCCGCCGGGATGTGCTTGCCGACGAGCTCGCGCACCTTCGGCCCCTGCACCGCGAGGATGCCCAGATCGGTGCGGTGCTTGACCTCGACGCCGAACTTCGCGGCCAGCGGCCGGATCCAGGCGAGGTCCTTATCTGTAGTGCCGGCGTTGACCACCAGCCGGAACCAGTCCTCGCGCTGGAAATAGATGATGAGGTCGTCGATCACGCCGCCCTGCTCGTTCAGCATGCAGGTGTACAGCGCCTTGCCGGGGACCTTCAGCTTGGTGACGTCGTTGGCGACCAGCGTGCGCAGGAACTCGCGCGTGCGCGCGCCGTGCAGGTCAACCGCAGCCATGTGGGCGACGTCGAACACGCCGCAGCCGGTGCGCACCGCGTGGTGCTCATCGAGCTGCGAGCCGTAGTGGATCGGCATGTCCCAGCCGGAAAAGTCGACGAGCTTGGCGCCGAGCGCCTGGTGCCGCGAATGAAGAGCCGTCGTCTTGAGCATGGTTCCGGTGCCTGGTTGTTCCGAAACCGCCCTCTCTGTCCGTTGACCTGTCCAGAGCCGAATGCCCTTGCGAGCCGTCCCGCGGTCCTTTTGCCTGAGCGATTCCTGGCGGAGTTTGCGCCTTCGGCCCCCCACTTTTGGGTGGGGCGTCTCCCGCGAGACGTAATTCGGGTGCGCATGATAAGCCCGGATTCGGCCTCCCGCCAGCATTGGAAAAACTTGCCTCCGGCGTAGGCTTGTGGGCATGGCAAAGGTGCTGCTGGCGGGGGAATTGGGGGGCAATTTCGGCCACCTCGTCGCCCTGCGGGCGCTGGCCCGCGAACTCAAGCGCCAGGGCCATCCTTGCACCTTCGCCGTCCGGGACCTGGGCAGCGCCCAGGCCTTCCTCGACCCCGCCATCGGGCCCCTCGTGCAGGCGCCGGTCCGGCTCACGCAGGGGCGCAACCGCGTGCGCACGCAGCTCTCCTACGCCAGCCTGCTGCACAACATCGGCTTCAACGATCCGGTCGAGCTGGCCGGGCGCATCCAGGCCTGGCGCACGCTGTGCCGCGCGCTCGGCACCGAGTTCCTGTTCGCCGACCACAGCCCGGTCGCGCTGATCGCAGCGCGCACGCTCGGCATCCCGGCTGCGTGCATCGGCAACGGCTTCACGGTGCCGCCGCGGACGTCGCCGTTCCCGAGCTTCCGCCCAGGCCCTGTGGGCCGCGACTTGCAGCGCATTCTGTTGGCGAACGAGGTCGCGGTGCTCAAAGAGCTGAACCACGCACTGGCCCTGCTCAAGCTGAAACCCTTTGCGCTGCTCCAGGACATCTTCCGCGGCGCGAGCCCCGCCCTGTTGACCTACGCGCCGCTCGATCATTACGACGTGGAGCGCACCGAGACCTTCCGCGGCCTGCCCGACTATTCCTACGGTGCGCCGCCGCGCTGGCCGGACGGTCGCGGTCCCAAGGTTTTTGCGTATCTCGCTGCGAGCCCGTCCCTGCCCGTCGTGCTCAAGGCACTCAAGCAGACCAAGGCGCGGGTGCTGGTGCGGCTATTGGGCGATGCGTCGGATGCTGCGTTTGCCTCGCGACCGGGGCTGACCGTGACGACCAGCCCGGTGCATTTCCGCGCCGCTGCGGAGAGCTGCGATGTGTTCGTCAATTACGGGGCGCATTCGACGGTCGCGGAGTTCCTGCTGGCGGGCAAGCCGGGAATCCTCGTGCCGGATCTGCATGAGCGCGTACTAACCGCGCGGCGGGCTTCGTCGATGGGCGCCACACTGAGCGTGCGTGCAACAGGGATAGCTCCGCTCAGGCTGGCGTTGGATCGGGCGATTGAAGATCCAGCCCCGCGGAAGGCGGCACAAGGGTTTGCGGCAGGCCAAGGCCGGCAGGTTCGGGCGGACATACTGCCGAACCTCGTTGGTGAGGCGATATGACGTATCCCGTTTCTTCAAACAGCTGAGGTATCAGTCGCGGCTTCAATCTGTGCAACAGGCAGACCTGTAATGAAAATCGCCGTCAAGGAATGCTCGGACGAGGAACTGCCGGAGGCCGAGCAGAAGTGGCAGGCGCGCGGCTACGCGCTCACCGACAAGACCGATCCCAAGACTTTGGAGCCGATGGAGTACATGAAGACCTTCGGCAACAAGGCCAACTGGGTGCTGGCCCGGCGGGATCCGGACTAGATCCGCATCGCCCGCTTCGCCAGCGCCGTCTTGACCATCCCGGCGCGGCCGACCAGCGACATCCCCAGCTCGCGCAGGCCGCCCAGTTCCGGCGCGCGCAGCCTGAACAGCCGGTGCAGGCCGTCCACCAGCGCGAGCGCTTCGACGTTGTCGGCCTTGCGCTGGCGTTCATAGCGTTGCAGCACGCGCAGCGCGCCGACTGACTTCTTCTGCTTGCGCGCATCGCACAGCACAGCGACCAGCGCCTCGACGTCGGCCAGGCCGAGGTTGAGCCCCTGCCCCGCCATCGGATGGATTACGTGCGCCGCGTCGCCGACCAGCGCGACCCCGGGCGCGACGTAGCTCTGCGCGTGCAGCAGGCGCAGCGGGAACGCGATGCGCTTGTCCGCCGCGGTGATCGCGCCCAGGTGCTGCTGGAACGCCTCGCCCAGGCGCTCGCGGAACCCAGCATCGCGCAGCGCCATCAGCTCTTCGGCCTCGGCGGTGTCGGTGGACCAGACGATGGACGAGCGGCCGTCGGCCAGCGGCAGGAACGCGAGCGGGCCGCCGGGCATGAAGCGCTGGTACGCGACGCCGCGATGCGGCTTCTCGGTGGTGACGTTGGCGACGATCGAGCGCTGCGGATAACTCCAGCCGCCCACGTCGATGCCGGCCCATTCGCGCAGCGGCGAATCGGCGCCTTCGGCCGCGACAACCAGCTCGGCCTCGAGCACCTCGCCGTCGCTCAGTCTCAGGCGCGGCTTGCCCGAATCCAGCGCAAGGCTCCTGACGTGCGTGCCGGTCATCAGCGCGACGCCGGCGAGCGCTTCCCAAAGCACCGCGCGCAGCAGGCTGTCCTCGATGATGTGGCCCAGCTCCGGCACGGCCAGCTCGGCGGCGTCGAAGTTCAGGCTCTGCGCCGGCGTGCCCTCCCACACCTGCATGCGCGTGTACGGGCTTACGCGCTGCGCGGCGATGCGGCTCCACACGCCGCAGCCGCGCAGGAACCGCGTCGAGCCGGGCGAGATGGCGTAGACGCGCGCGTCGTAGTGTTCGGGTTTCCACGGCGCGGGCGCGGCGCCCTTTTCGATCAGCGCAACGCTGAAGCCTTCGCGCGCCAGCGCCAGCGCGGTCGCGGCGCCGACCACGCCGCCGCCAACCACGACCACTTCCTTTCGGGCCATCGATACGCCGTCAGGCCGCCGTCAGCCGCACTTTGCCCACGTCGCGCAGCTTCACGTACCGCTTGGCTTGCCACAGGTCATGGTTGTACTGCATGGCGAGCCAACTCTCGGGCGAGCGTCCAAGGGCCTTGGAGAGGCGCAGCGCCATCTCGGGGCTGATGCCGCTCGCGCCGATGAGCACACGGTGCAGGGTGGAGGCGGCAACAGCGAGCTTCGCGGCAAGCTCGCGGCCGCTCAGGTTGTTGGGCTCCAGGTAAACCTCGGTGATGAACTCACCCGGATGCGGGGGATTGTGCATGGCCATTAGTGGTAGTCCTCATAGTCCAGGACGTAGGCGTGTCCGTCCCTGAATTCAAACGTCAAGCGCCAATTGCCGTTTACCCACACCGACCAGCGGCCGCGCTCCTGACCCTTGAGAGGGTGCAGGCGGAATCCTGGAACGTTCATGTCCTCGATGGACTGAGCCGTGTCCAGAGCTGCAAGCAGCATGCGGAGCCTCCTGGCGTGGTGGGGCTGAACGCCCGCCGCTCTTCCCGACTCAAAGACATTCATCAGCCCCTTGTGTCGGAACGACTGGATCATGCGCCATTATACGGTGTTGCGCACCACGCAACAACCTGCTACTTGCGCGCGATTGCCGGCGTGCCGCCGGCAAAACCCAGGTTCTGGCGCATGACCGCGCGCTTGACGCCCGGCAACAGGTCGAGCGCGAGCAGGCCCCAGTGGCGCGCCTCGGCCAGGCCCGGGATCGAGTTGGAGAACACTCTCACGAGCCCGTCGGTGAAGCCTGAAACGCTGTCGCGTTCGGAGCGCCGGCGGGTCTCGTACTCCGCCAGCAGCTCGCTCGCCCCCGGGTCCTCTGCCCCGCCGGCCAGTTCGGCCACCGTGGCCACG
>JBOICR010000307.1:0-4324 GCA_050740195.1 Nevskiaceae bacterium
GGCACCAGCACCAGCACGCGGATGCGGCGGTGGCCGGCCGGTGCATGCGCGGCGAGCTTCTGCAGCAGCGGCAGCGTGAACGCGGCGGTCTTGCCGGTGCCGGTCTGCGCGGCGGCCAGCAGGTCGCGGCCGGCGAGGATTTCGGGGACGGCCCGCGCCTGGATCGGCGTGGGAACGGAATAGCCTTCGTCAGCGACGGCGCGCAGCAGGCCGTCGGCGAGGCCGAGTGTGGCGAATGACATGGACAGCAGCTCCTGATGTGCCCGCGCGGGACAGGCTTTTCTTGTTCCCGCTACCGGTTCAGGCAGCTGATTTGATGAGTGGAATCGGGGATGAACCGCGATGCTTGCGGGGGCGGGAGCTTGAAATCCCGCGGCGAACCGGACGCTGACTACGGCAAGCGGCGCGCACTATACGTGAGTCGTGCCGCTTTACCTAATCGGCCCGGCGGCAGCCGTCATCGCTGGCTGTCGGTGGCTCCCTGCGCGTAGTCCGCGGCCATATGCGCGAGCGTGCGCGTGCCGAGCTTCAGCACCGACTCGTCGATGCGGAACAGCGGCGAGTGGTTCGAGGGCCAGGTCGCCGCCGGCTCCGCCGGCGGGCGGCCGCCGAGGAACAGGTACACCGCCGGGATCTCCTGCGCGAAGAACGAGAAGTCCTCGCCGCCCAGGATCGGCGACACCTGCAGCAGCTTGCCCGGACCGGCGACGCGCTCGAGCGTCGCCATCATCCGCGCGGTCAGCGCCGCGTCGTTGGCCGTCACCGGGTAGGAGTTGTGGCGGCCGATCTCGACCGTGGCAGTCGCGCCGGCGCTGCGTGCGATGTCCTCGGCCGTGCGCCTCACGCGCTCGTGCAGCTGCTTGCGCATCGCCGGGTCGAGCGCGCGCAGCGTGCCCTTCATCGACACGCTGTCCGGGATGATGTTGTTGCGCGTGCCGCCCTCGATCTTGCCGATCGTGACGATCACCGGCGCCTTGGTCACCTCCATCTGCCGGCTCGCGATGGTCTGCAGCCCGAGCACGATCTGCGAGGCGACCACGATCGGATCGACGCCGAGCCACGGCGCCGCGCCGTGCGATCCCTTGCCCTGCACGGTGATCTCGACGTCGTCGGCGCTGGCGAGCATCGCGCCGGCGCGTACGCCGACCTCGCCGGCCGCCCAGCCGGACAGCACGTGCTGGCCGAAGATCACGTCCGGCTTCGGCTCCGACTTCAGCACGCCTTCCTTGACCATGAGCTGTGCGCCGCCTTCCTCGCCGAGCGGCGGCGATTCCTCGGCCGGCTGGAAGATGAACTTCACCGTGCCCGGCCACTGGTCCTTCAGCTTGGCGATGATCTCGGCGGTGACGAGCAGCATGCCGGTGTGGGCGTCATGGGCGCAGGCGTGCATCACGCCGACGTCCTTGCCGTCGTAGGTGGTCCGGACCTTCGAGCGGAACGGCAGGTCGTTCTCTTCGGTAACGGGCAGGGCGTCCATGTCGGCGCGCAGCGCCACCACCGGCCCCGGCTTGCCGCCGCGCAGGATGCCGATGACGCCGGTCCTGGCGACACCGGTCCGCACTTCGATGCCCACGTTGCGCAGGTGTTTCGCCACGTACTTCGCCGTCTCCACTTCGCGGTTCGACAGCTCCGGGTGCTGGTGGAGGTAGCGCCGGTGCTGGACCGCCTTCGGCTCGAGCTTGTCGGCGAGCCGGTCGATCTGCTCGGTCAGCGATTCGGCAGCGAACGCGGCCGGGGCGAGCCCGGCGAGCAGCGCCGCCAGGGCGAGGCAACGGTACGGGGTCATGTCCGGGATCTCCTTCAGCCCATGAAGAACGCGTTGAACTTGTTGCCGTCGAGGTCGCGGAAGTAGCCGGCGTAGAAGCCGTCGCCGCGCGGGCCTGGCTTGCCCTCGTCGGTGCCACCGAGCGCCAGCGCCTTGTCGTAGACCTGGTGGACCTGCTCCTTCGACTTGCAGCCGAGCGCGACCATCATGCCGTTGCCGACGGTGGCCGCCTTCTTGTTGTACGGCTTGGCCAGGGCCACGCCCGGGCCGCCCTTGCGTCCCCAGACCACGAACGTGTCGAAGTCCATGGTGCGCTTGGCGCCCAGCAGCGCGAACAGCTCGTCGAAGTACTTCGCTGCGCGCGGGAAATCGTTGGTGCCGACGGTGACGTAACCGATCATCGAAACCTCCTAGAGCAGCGTGCGGCGCAAATCGGAGAGGGATTTCGACAGCGCGACGATGAACCGCGCCGCGTAGGCGCCGTCGATCACGCGGTGGTCGTAGGACAGCGACAGCGGGCACATCAGTCGCGGCGTGAATTCCTTGCCGTTCCACAGCGGCTTCACCTGCGAGCGCGACACGCCCAGGATCGCGACCTCGGGCGCGTTGACGATCGGCGTGAAGTGCGAGCCGCCGATGCCGCCGAGCGAGGAGATCGAGAAACAGCCACCCTTCATCTCGTCGGGCTTGAGCTTGCCGTCGCGCGCTTTTTTGGCCAGATCGCTGCAGTCGTTGGCGAGCTGCGTCACGCCTTTGCTCCAGACGTCCTTGACCACCGGCACGACCAGCCCGTTCTCGGTGTCGGCGGCAAAGCCGATGTTGCAGTACTTCTTCAGGATCAGGCTCTCGCCGTCCGGCGCGAGCGACGAATTGATCTCCGGGTACTGCTTCATGACGACGCTGACCGCTTTCATGATGAAGGGCAGCAGCGTGAGCTTGACGCCGCCCTCTTTCCCAGAAAGTTCCTCAGATTGCGCCTTGCGGAAGGCCTCGAGCTCGGTGATGTCGGCCTCCTCGTTCTGCGTCACGTGCGGCACGTTGAGCCAGGCGCGGTGCAGGTACTGCGCCGAGATCTTGCGGATGCGCGCCAGCGGCTTGGTCTCGATCGCGCCCCATTGCGAGAAATCCACCGCCGGCATCTGCGGGATGCCCGCGCCGCCGCTGGCGGGCGCGGCGCCGGCGAGCGCTTTCTTGGTGAAACCCTGCACGTCCTCGGCGGAGATGCGTCCTTTGAGGCCGGTGCCTTGCACTCTTGTCAGGTCGACGCCGAACTCGCGCGCGAGCTTGCGCACGGCGGGGGAGGCGTGCGGGACTTGCGCGCCGGACTGGGCCACCCACGGCGCGACTCCGGCCTCGGCTTTCGGTTCCGGCGCGCGCGCGGCCGGCGGCACCGGCGGGGCAGGCGGCGCCGATTTCGCCAGACCCGGCGAAGGGGCGGCCGTCGTCACAACGCCACCTGCGACTTCGAGCGTGCAGATCGAAGTGCCTTTGGAGACTTTCGCGCCGACTTTCACTTTCATGCCGCGCACGACGCCGGCGGCCGGCGCCGGCACTTCCATCGTCGACTTCTCGGACTCGAGCACGATCAGCGGCGCATCCCGGTCGACCGCATCGCCGTCCTTGACCAGTACTTCGATCACCGGGATGTCGTTGTAGTCGCCGATGTCCGGGACAGTGACCTCCAACTTCGTGTTGCCGCCGCTGGGCGCAGCCGCGGCGGGAGCGGGAGCGGCCTTGAGCGGCGGCGCGACAGCGGCAGCCGGCGCGGGCCTCGGTGGTTCGGCTTTCGGCGGCGACGCACCCGCGGCACCATCGGACTCCAGCGCCATGATCACGTCGCCCTGCGACAGCTTGTCGCCCACCTTTACCTTGATGCCGCGCACGACGCCGGCCTCCGGCGCCGGCACTTCCATCGTCGCCTTCTCGGATTCGAGCACGATCAACGAAGCGTCCTTCTCGACGCGATCGCCCTCCTTCACCAGGACCTCGATGACGGGGACGTCCCTGGAGTCGCCGATGTCGGGGACTGTGACGTCGGTCTTCGCCATGCCCTACACCGTCACCGGGTTGGGCTTGTCGGCGCGGATGCCGAAGATCTTCATGGCCTGCGTGATTTTTTCCGGGCCCAGAGTGCCGGCGTCGGCCAGCGCCTTGAGCGCCTTGACCGCGACCCAGCGGCGGTCCACCTCGAAGAAGTCGCGCAGCGCGGGGCGGTTGTCGGAGCGGCCGTAGCCGTCGGTGCCGAGCGTGTAGTAAGCCGTCGGCACGTACGGGCGGATCTGCTCGGCATACGCCTTGACGTAATCGGTGCTGGCGATCACCGGACCCTTGCGACCCTCGAGCAACTGCGCGACGTAGCTCTTCTTCGCCTTCTTCTCGGGGTTGAGCAGGTTCCAGCGGTCCACGTCCTGGCCGTCGCGGCACAGTTCGTTGAACGAGGTGGCGCTCCACACGTCCGCGGTCACGCCGAACTCTTCCTTCAGCAGCTCGGCGGCGGCGATCACTTCGCGCAGGATCGAGCCCGAGCCGATCAGCTGCACGTGCGCCCTGGCGGGTTTC
>JBOICR010000308.1:0-3965 GCA_050740195.1 Nevskiaceae bacterium
GGTGGTCGAGCAGCCCGGCGACGTTGCTGCGCATGCCGGTGAAGAAGTTGTCGACACACAGCACTTCGTGGCCGTCGGCGAGCAGGCGCTCGCACAGGTGCGAGCCGATGAAGCCGGCGCCGCCGGTCACGAGAACGCGCTTGCTGGCGAATTCCTTGTGGCTTTTCATGCACTTCCCCGGGGAACTGACCCGATTCTACGACGGCCGCCGACGCCCCACCGTTGCCTTGCCCCCTGAGGCGCCGGCATGGACAATACGCGTCCTTTTGCGGCCCCGGACCCCGTCGAAATGCCTGCCCGCCTCGAGCTCGCCAACGCCATCCGCGCGCTGTCCATGGATGCCGTCCAGAAGGCCAACTCGGGACACCCCGGCATGCCGATGGGCATGGCCGACATCGCCGAGGTGCTCTGGAACGACTACCTGCAGCACAACCCGGCCGATCCGAAATGGTTCAACCGCGACCGTTTCGTGATCTCCAACGGCCACGGCTCGATGCTGCTGTATTCGCTGCTGCATCTCACCGGCTATGACCTGCCGCTCGATGAGCTGAAGAACTTCCGGCAGCTCCACAGCAAGACGCCGGGCCACCCCGAGTTCAGGCTGACGCCGGGCGTCGAGACCACCACCGGCCCGCTGGGTCAGGGCCTGTCCAACGCCGTCGGCATGGCGATCGCCGAGGCCGCGCTGGCGAAGGCGTTCAACCGCGAAGGCTTCCCGCTGGTCGACCACTTCACGTACGTGTTTTGCGGCGACGGCTGCCTGATGGAAGGCATCTCGCACGAGGCCTGCTCGCTGGCGGGCACGCTCGGCCTGAACAAGCTCTTGATGTTCTACGACGACAACAGCATCTCGATCGACGGCGAGGTGCACGGCTGGTTCCGTGACGACACGCCGGCGCGCTTCGAGGCCTACGGCTGGCAGGTGATCCGCAACGTCGACGGCCACGATCCGGAGGAGGTCAAGCAGGCGATCGAGACGGCGCGCAAGTCAAAAGACAAGCCGACCCTGATCTGCTGCAAGACCATCATCGGCTACGGCTCGCCCAACAAGCAGGGCAAGGAGTCCTGCCACGGCGCGGCGCTGGGCGAGGACGAGGTCAAGCTCGCGCGCGAGACGCTCCAGTGGCCGCACGCGGCGTTCGAGATTCCCAAGGCGCTGTACGACGGCTGGAGCGCGCGCGACCGTGGCGCCGCCCTCCAGCGCGAATGGAGCGCGCTGCTCGAGAAGTACGCGAGCGAGTTTCCGGACCACGCCGCCGAGTTCAGGCGGCGGATCAACGGCGAGCTGCCCAAGGACTGGAAGGGCATCATCGACGGTTTGATCGCCAAGGCCGCGGCCAACGACAAGGCCATGGCGACGCGCAAGTCGAGCAAGACCGTGCTTGATGCCATCGGCCCGAAGATGCCGGAGCTGCTCGGCGGCTCGGCCGACCTCACCGAGTCGAACCTCACCAAGTGGGAGGGCGCCAAGGTGGTCACGCCGGGCAACGTGTCCGGCAACTACATTTATTACGGCGTGCGCGAGTTCGGCATGAGCGCCGTCATCAACGGGATTGCGCTGCACGGCGGCATGATTCCGTTCGGCGGCACGTTCCTGACGTTCTCCGACTACGCTCGCAACGCCATCCGCATGGCAGCGCTGATGCAGATCCGCTCGATCTTCGTCTACACGCACGACTCGATCGGCCTGGGCGAAGACGGCCCGACGCACCAGTCGGTCGAACACGTGTCGTCGCTGCGCCTGATCCCGGGACTCGAGACCTGGCGGCCGGCCGACCTGCTCGAGACGGCGGTGGCCTGGAAGGAAGCGATCGAGCGCACCCACGGCCCGACCGCGCTGGCGCTGACGCGCCAGAACACCGATATCCAGAAGCACGACCCCAGTCACGCCGCGGACATCGCGCGCGGCGGCTACGTGCTGTGGGAACCGGTGTCCGCGCCGGTCGCGGTGATCATCGCCACGGGCTCGGAGATCGGCCTCGCGGTGAAGGCGGCGCAGAAGGCGACGGAGACGAAGCACCCGGTGCGGGTGGTGTCGATGCCCTGCGTCGAGCGCTTCATGAAGCAGGACGCGAAGTACCGCGACTCGGTGCTGCCGCCCAAGCTGGCGAAACGCCTGGCCATCGAGGCCGGCGTGTCGTGGTACTGGCGCCCGATCGTCGGCGCGCAGGGCGACGTGCTCGGCGTCGACCGCTACGGCGAGTCGGCGCCGGCGCCGGCCGTGTTCAACTATCTGGGATTCACCCTCGAGAACGTGCTCGAGAAACTCGCGGCACTGTTGCGTTAGGGAACAGGAACGTCTTTTTTCAAAGGAACGGCAATGACAGTCAAGCTCGGCATCAACGGCTTCGGCCGCATCGGGCGCAACGTGTTCCGCGCCGCGGTGCAGAACTTCAGCGACATCGAGGTCGTCGGCATCAACGACCTGCTCGAGCCAGCGTACCTCGCGTACATGCTCCAGTACGACTCGGTGCATGGGCCCTTCAAGGGCAAGGTCGCCGTCGAGGGCAGCACGCTGGTCGTCAACGGCAGGAAGATCCGCCTGACGCAGGAGAAGGATCCGGCCAGCCTGAAGTGGCAGGACGTCGGCGCCGACATCGTGCTCGAATCGACCGGCCTGTTCCTCGACAAGGCCGCCGGCCAGAAGCATCTCGACGCGGGCGCGAAGAAGGTCATCATCTCGGCGCCGTCGAAGGACGACACGCCGATGTTCGTCTACGGCGTGAACCACAAGAGCTACGCCGGCCAGGCCATCATCTCGAACGCGTCGTGCACGACCAACTGCCTGGCGCCGCTGGCGAAGGTGGTCCACGACAAGTGGGGTATCAAGCGTGGCTTGATGACGACCGTGCACGCCACCACCGCGACGCAGAAGACCGTCGACGGCCCGAGCAGCAAGGACTGGCGCGGCGGCCGCGGCATCCTCGAGAACATCATCCCGTCGTCGACCGGCGCGGCCAAGGCCGTCGGAGTGGTGATTCCCGAGCTCAACAAGAAGCTGACGGGCATGTCGTTCCGGGTGCCGACCTCCGACGTGTCGGTGGTGGACCTCACCGCTGAACTGGTCAAGGACGCGACCTACGACGAGATCAAGGCGGAGATGAAGGCGCAGAGCGAGGGCGCGCTCAAGGGCGTGCTCGGCTACACCGAGGACAAGGTGGTCGCGACCGATTTCCGCGGCGACCCGCGCACCTGCATCTTCGACGCCGACGCCGGCATCGCGCTCGACAAGACCTTCGTCAAGCTGATCGCCTGGTACGACAACGAGTGGGGCTACTCCAACAAGTGCCTCGAGATGGTGCGAGTGGTGGCCGGCCGGTAGAGACAGCAATGACCTTCCTGCGGATGGCTGACCTGGACCTGAAAGGCAAGCGCCTTCTGATCCGGCAGGACCTCAACGTCCCGGTTTCCGACGGCAAGGTCTCCTCCGACGCGCGCATCAAGGCCGCGCTGCCGACGCTGCAGATGGCGCTCGACGCCGGCGCAGCGGTGCTGGTGTGCTCGCACCTCGGCCGGCCCAAGGCCGGCAAGCCCGATCCGCAGTTGTCGCTGGCGCCGGTCGCCGAATACCTGTCGAAGGCGCTGGGCCGCCCGGTGCCGCTGCTGCAGGACTGGATCAACGGCGTCAGCCTGAAGCCGGGCGAGATCGCGCTCGGCGAGAACACGCGCTTCCTGGTCGGCGAGAAGGAAGACGACGAGAACCTCGCGCGCCGCATGGCCGCGCGCTGCGACATCTACGTGATGGATGCGTTCGGCACGGCGCACCGCGCCGAGGCGTCGACCCACGGCGTGGCGCGTCACGCGCCGGTGGCGTGCGCCGGCCCGCTGCTGGCGGCCGAACTCGACGCGCTGGACAAGGCGCTGGCCGCGCCGCGCCGTCCGCTGGTGATCATCGTCGGCGGCTCCAAGGTCAGCACCAAGCTCGACCTGCTGCAGAGCCTGTCGCTGAAGGCCGACCGCCTGGT
>JBOICR010000309.1:0-2106 GCA_050740195.1 Nevskiaceae bacterium
GGCCTGCTCGATCTCGCGGAAGATTCCGTGCACCTGGTCCAGGTCGCCGATGTGGCAGGCGCGCACCTCCGCCTTGCCGCCGTCCGCGCGGATCGCCGCGGCGACCTTCTCGCAGTCCTCCGCCTTGCGGCTCGACACGATCACGTGCGCGCCGTGCGCCGCCAGCGTGCGGGCGATGGCTTCGCCGATGCCGCGGCTGGCGCCTGTCACCAGCGCGATCTTGCCGGTCAGGTCAAACAGCTTCTTCGGTGCAACCGTCATTGGAGATTCCCTTCATCGGTAGGTAATGGTCTGCACCTGGCCGGTCTGCTCCAGGTGCGCGAAGTTGTTGAGGTAGGACAGGCTCACGCGGGCGGCGCCGTTGCGGCCGGTGCCGTGCAGCAGCTTGGTGACCGCGCTGTTGACCAGCGAGAAGTTCAGTTCGGCCGCGTGCCGGTCCGGCACGCCGAGCAGGTCCTGGCAGATCGCCGCGATGGGGCCGCCGGAGGTGAAGACCAGCGTCGACTGCGAGGCTTCGGCCGCTTCCACCACGCGCCGCAACCCGCCGGCGCAGCGCGCGCGGAACGCCGGCCACGACTCGCGGTACTCGGCGTCGTGCGCGCCGTCCATCCAGCGCGCCATCGCCTCCTCGAAAATCTTCTGGAACGCGCGGCGCGGATTGGCCTCGCGCTCGAGCGCCGCGCGGGCGGCGACCGGGTCCGCCATCTCGGGCCGATGACGCCGCAGCACCTCCTCGTGGTCGTACTCGTCGAAACCCGGGTCGACGGTCCAGCCACCGGCCGGGCGCTCGCCGGCCGGCAGCGCGTCGAGGCAGGCGCGCGCCGTCTGGGCGTGGCGCTTCAGGCTGCCGGTGACGACCCTGCCGAAGCGCTGGCCCGAGCCGGCAAACCAGGCGCCGAGCAGGCGCGACTGCTCGAGCCCGACCTCCGACAGCTGGTCGTAATCGGCGGCGCCGAACGAGGCCTGCCCGTGCCGGACGAGGAATACTTGTCCCATTGCCGCACATTAGGCCCGGGCGCTCAATCATTCCAATGAATAATCTGCATCGCGTAGCATAAGCACCGTGCATATCAGCCGCATCGACCTGAACCTGCTGGTCGTCCTCGACGCGATCTACACCGAGGGCGGCATCACGCGCGCGGCCAAAAAGCTGCACCTGACCCAGCCCGCCATCAGCCACTCGCTCGGCCGGCTGCGCGAGCTGTTCAAGGACGAGCTGTTCACGCGCGAGGGCCGCGCGATGGCGCCGACACCGCTGGCGCGCAGCCTGATCGACCCGCTGCGCCGCTCGCTGCGCGGCCTCGAAGTGACGCTGAACGAGCTGGAGGCGTTCGACCCGGCGACCACGCAGAAGCGCTTCGCCGTCGGCGTGCGCGACGTGTTCGAAAGCACCTTGCTGCCGCCGCTGCTCAAGCGCGTCAGCCGGGCGGCGCCGTCGATCGACGTTGCCGCCGTGCAGATCGGGCGGCGCGAGCTCGAGTCGGAGCTGACCGCCGGCACGCTCGACGCCGCGCTCGACGTGCTGCTGCCGATGTCGGACCAGATCCGCCGGCGCCGCATTTCGCTCGACCGCCAGGTGGTGGTCGCCCGCCGCGGCCATCCGGCGGTGCGCCGCGGCCTGACGCTGGCGACCTATCTGAAGCAGCACCACGTGCTGGTCAGCTCACGCCGCGCCGGGCCGGGTTTGGAAGACGTCGAGCTGTCGCGCCAGGGGCTGTCGCGGCGCATCCGCCTGCGCTGCCAGCACTACTTCGCGGCCTGCCGCGTGGTCAGCCAGACCGACCTGGTGCTGACCATGCCCGGCAACTACGCCAAGATCGCCAACCGCCAGTTCGGCAACCAGATCCTGCGGTTGCCGCTCGAGATGCCGCCGCTCGATGCCTACCTGTACTGGCACGCCAACGTGGAAAACGAGCCGGCCAACCGCTGGCTGCGCGAGCAGGTCGTCGACTCGTTCCGCAAGAACTAGCCCATGGCCCAAATCCGCGCCAACGGCATCAACCTCGAGGTCGAGACTTTCGGTAACAAGGAGTCGCCGCCGCTGCTGCTGATCATGGGCCTCGGCGGGCAGTTGCTGTTATGGCCCGAGGACTTCTGCCGCGCGCT
>JBOICR010000310.1:0-1623 GCA_050740195.1 Nevskiaceae bacterium
TCGCTAGCGCGGCCACGCTTTACGACGTCGGCTTCAACCATTTCTGGAAGGGCCCCGACCATCCGCAGGGCGCCGACTTGGTCTACATCCAGGGCCATTGCACGCCCGGCATCTACGCGCGCGCCTATCTGGAGGGGCGCATCAGCGAGGAGCAGCTCAAGAACTTCCGCATGGAAGCCAAGGGCAAGGGTCTGCCCTCGTATCCGCATTCCTGGCTGATGCCGGAGTTCTGGCAGCTCGCCACGGTGTCGATGGGCCTGGGCCCGATCATGGCGATCTACCAGGCGCGCTTCATGAAGTACCTGCACAACCGCGGCATGGCCAACACCGAGGGGCGCAAGGTGTGGTGCTTCTGCGGCGACGGCGAGATGGACGAGCCCGAATCGCTGGGCGCGGTCGACATCGCCGAGCGTGAGCACCTCGACAACCTGATCTTCGTGGTCAATTGCAACCTGCAGCGCCTCGACGGGCCGGTGCGCGGCAACGGCAAGATCATCCAGGAGCTCGAGGGCGTGTTCCGCGGGGCCGGCTGGAACGTCATCAAGGTGGTGTGGGGCACGGCCTGGGACGGGCTCATCGCGCAGGATCGTTCCGGCAAATTGCTGCAGGCCTTCAACGAGACCGTCGACGGCGAGTTCCAGAACTTCAAGGCCAAGGGCGGCAAGTACACGCGCGACAATTTCTTCGGCAAGTTCCCCGAGCTGGCGCGCATGGTCGAGACCATGAGCGACGAGGACATCGCCCAGCTCAATCGCGGCGGCCACGATCCGCACAAGATCTACGCCGCGTACCACGAGGCGGTGAACCAGGCCAACGGCCGGCCGACCGTGATCCTCGCCAAGACCGTGAAGGGTTACGGCATGGGCGAGGCCGGCGAGGGCCAGAACATCACGCACCAGCAGAAGAAGATGGGCGAGGACGAGCTGAAAGCGTTCCGCGACCGCTTCAAGCTGCCGATCTCGGACGACCAGATCGCGTCGACGCCGTTCTACCGGCCGGCCGAGGATTCGCCCGAGATCATGTACCTGAAGGAGCGCCGCAAGCAGCTTGGCGGCTTCCTGCCGGCGCGGCGCGTGTCGAAGGAGAAGCTCGCGATCCCGGCGCTGTCCACCTTCGCGCGCCAGCTCGAGTCCAGCGGCGAGCGCGAGATCTCGACGACCATGGCGTTCGTGCAGTTCCTGCAGACGCTGCTGCGCGACAAGGCGGTGGGCCCCCGCGTGGTGCCGATCATCCCGGACGAAGCGCGCACCTTCGGCATGGAGGGCATGTTCCGCCAGCTCGGCATTTTTTCGATCGTCGGCCAGAAGTACAAACCCGAGGACGCCGACCAGCTCGCCTTCTACAAGGAGGACGTCAAGGGCCAGATCCTCGAGGAAGGCATTACCGAGGCCGGCGCGATGTCGTCGTGGATCGCGGCGGCCACCAGCTACGCCAACCACAACCAGCCGATGCTGCCGTTCTTCATCTTCTATTCGATGTTCGGCTTCCAGCGCGTCGCCGACCTGTGCTGGGCCGCCGGCGACATGCGCGCGCGCGGCTTCCTGCTCGGCGCCACCGCGGGCCGCACCACGCTCAACGGCGAAGGGCTGCAGCACGAGGACGGCCACTCGCAGGTGATGGCCT
>JBOICR010000311.1:0-2729 GCA_050740195.1 Nevskiaceae bacterium
CTCGAGCGCCTGAAGACCGACCCGCACTCGCCGCCCGAGTACCGCTGTAACGGTACGGTCGTGAACGTGCCGCAGTTCTACACGGCGTTCGGGGTCAAGCAGGGTGACGCGATGTTCAAGCCCGCCGTGGACCGCGTGAAGATCTGGTGAAGTGCGGGCCGCTTCGGCGGCGCTAGTCCAGCAGCGGCGAGTCGCGTCGCGTCTTCCAGCCGAATCGCGCAAGGTCCACGCGCCCGCCCAGGTACGTCACGCCCTCGGCTTCCAGCCGGCGGCGCTGCTCGCGCCAGGCCGCGCTGCGCGGTGGGAACGAGATTTTTCCCTGAGCGTTGAGCACGCGGTGCCACGGCAGCTTCATGCCGGGCGGGGTGTTCTTGAGCGCGAAGCCCGCGAGGCGCGCCGCGCGCGGGAACCCGGCCGCCGTGGCCAGCTGGCCGTAGGTCGTCACGCGGCCGCGGGGGATGGTCTTCGCGGTGCCCCACACCTTCAGCAGGGTCGGGTGCCGCCACAGCCGCGGGCTGAGCGTCACGCCGCGCGCGCCGGCCGCAGGAACACGGCGCGGCCGCCGCCGGCCTGCTCGATATCCTCGCAATAGGCCAGCTGACCGCCGCTGCCCAGCATCGGCTGGACGTTGTGCGCGCCGAGATCCTCGCCGCAGCTGTCGCAGACCACGCGCGCTTTGGTCACGTGGCCGCACTTGCGGTGCACGAACTCGATCGGCGCGCCGGCCGGGCCGGCCAGCCAGCGGTTGCCCCAGCGCGCGAGCGCGATCAGGACCGGGAACAAGTCGACGCCCATCGGCGTGAGGCGGTACTCGTGGCGGGCAGGGCGCTCCTGGTACTGGCGCCGTTCGAGGATGCCGCGCTCGACCAGCAGCTCGAGCCGCTCGGCCAGCACCTTGCGCGAGATGCGCAGGTTCGCGCGCAGGCCTTCGAAGCGGCGCACGCCGAGGAACACGTCGCGGATGATCATGAAGGCCCAGAGCTCGCCGACGATGTCCATGGCGCGGGCGACGCCGCAGGGCTGATTGGCAAAATGGGTTCGCTTCATACAGTTGCCTTAGGAGACTTAGTGATATAGTAAGTCTACATTAGGGACTAATCAAGGCGCCCATGACTGTTTCGACCCCTGCGCGCACGCGCACCCACATTTGGAAGGATCCGCTGGAAACCGCCCAGGCGGCACGCGGCATGGCCGGTCTCGATTTCCTGCGCAAGATCATCGCGGGCGAGCTGCCGCAGCCGCCGATCGCCTACACCCTGGATTACGCGCTGCAGGAAGTGGAGCCGGGACGGGCAGTGTTCGGTTTCAAGCCGGCCGAGATCCACTACAACCCGATCGGCATGGTCCACGGCGGCATCCCGTGCACGCTGCTGGACTCGGCGATGGGCTGCGCCGTGCACTCGACGCTGCCCGCCGGCGTCGGTTACACCACGCTCGAGATCAAGGTGAACATCATCAAGGCCATCGGCAAGGACACCGGCTTCCTGCGGGCCGAGGGAAAGCTGATCCACGCCGGGCGCAGCACCGCGGTTGCCGAGGCCCGCCTCGTCGACGACGCGGGCAAGCTCTACGCGCACGCGACCTCGACCTGCATGATCCTGCAGCCTGTACAAGCGCCGCGGGAGGCATAGGCTGGTGCCCTCAGGACGCGACACGTCCGTTTGGGGGCACGCCATGAACACGCTGAAGAGTCGTTTCACCATGCTGGCGGCGCTGCTGGTCGCGCCGGGCATGGTCCAGGCCGTGGATGAGCGGGAGGCCAACAACCCGGTGGCGCAGGCCCAGACGCTCGAGGTCTCCGCGACCGGCGGCTCGACCGTCGGCGGCGCGGACGTCAATGGCGTCATCGGCGTGACGACCGGCGCGTCGGTGCTCGACACCGACTACTTCATCTTCGAGGGGCAGGAAGGTGACGTCGTGACGCTCGACATCGACGGCGGCATCGGCGGCGCCCGCGACGTCGACACGATCATCGCGGTGTTCGGCCCGGCGCCGGCGTACGCGGTGCTGCGCTTGAACGACGATGGCGGCACGCCGAATGATCCGGGCTCGGTCAGCCCGCTCGACTCGCGCATCGTGAACTTCCGCCTGCCGGCAACCGGCCCGTATACGGTCGGCGTCAGCAGCTACCCGCGCCGCTTCGCCAACGGTGGCGGCACGACGTCGAACACGCTCGGGACTCGTTCGAACGGCGACTACAAGCTGCTCATTTCGGGCGTGACCGTGCCGGTGATGCAGATCAACATCGACATCAAGCCCGGCAGCGGCGATGTCGCGCCGATCAACCCGAAGTCCAGGGGCAAGATCCCGGTGGCGCTGCTCGGCTCAAGCGAGTTCTCCGTGGATGAGGTCGACACCACGACGCTGGGCTTCGGCCACAGCGGCGATGAGAAGAACTTGTCCAAGTGCGGCACGCCGACCGACGTCAACGGCGACCTCTGGCCGGACCTCCTCTGCCATTTCGAGAACCAGGGCGCCGCGTGGGCCGGCACCGAGGACGAAGCCATCCTGAAGGGCAAGCTGGAATCCGGCCGCCGCTTCGAAGGCCGCGGCTGGCTGAAGGTGGTTCCGGTCAAAGCGGAGCATTGACCGGCTGCGGCCCCGAGGCCGCAGAGCCGTCGCCACGTCCCCCCGTGGCGACGGCTTTTTTCTGCCCGCGCGCCAGCCGGTTCTTTCCCGGACTTGGGATGCGAAGCGCAGCGCGCGCCGGCGATGCCGGAGTATCATCA
>JBOICR010000312.1:0-5853 GCA_050740195.1 Nevskiaceae bacterium
ACGTTCTCGGGCTTGACGTCGCGGTGCACGAAGCCGCGGCCGTGGGCGTGCTCGAACGCGCCGGCCAGCTCGCGCAGGATCGCCAGCGCGTCGATCGCGCGCAGGGCGCCCTTCCTGATGCGGCCGCGCAGGTCGCCGCCGGTCAGCAGACGCATCGAGAAGAAGTGAATGCCCTCCTGCATGCCCACTTCGAACACCGTGACGATGCTGCGGTGATTCAACGAAGCGGCCGCGCGCACTTCGGTCTGGAAGCGCGCGACCATCTCCGGATTGCGCATCACCTCCGGCGGCAGGATCTGCAGCGCCACCGTGCGCCCGAGCTTCAGATCCTGGGCTTCGTAGACGTCGGCCATGCCGCCGGCGCCAAGCTTCCGCACGATCCGGTAATGCCCCAGTTCCTTCCCTGCCGTCAACGTCACTTCATGCGCTCCACGACATGACGACCGCGGTCACGTTGTCCCCGGCCTCGGTCTCTCGCAGTGTACGCGCTATGAGTTGCCGCGGGACCTCGGCAGTCGCGTCGTTGGCCAGCTCTTCGGCGATCGCCGACTCCGGCAGGAAGCCGTGCAAACCGTCGGTGCACAGCAGCAGCCGGTCGCCGGATTCGAGAGGCAGCAACAGGGTTTCGGCCGGGCCTTCGTCCCTGGCCCGGTCCTTCATGGCGATCCCCAGACCGCGCGTGACGACGTTGCGGTTCGGATGCATCCGCGCGTCCGCCTCGGTGATCACGCCGTGCCGCACCAGCTCGCCGACCAGGGAGTGGTCGTGGGTCAGGCGCTCCAGCTTGCCGTTGCGCAGCCGGTAGGCGCGGCTGTCGCCGGCCCAGCCGACGTGCAGAGTGCCGCCGACCACGACGGCGGCGACGGCGGTGGAGCCGACTTTCTCGCCGGACTTGGACTCGGCCAGCCGCCGCACCTGGTCGTGCGCGTCGCGGAACGCCGCGTCGAGCGGGAGCCCTGCCTTCGCGGCGGCGAGCAGCGCCTCGATCGCGGTACGGCTCGCCGCCTCGCCGCTCTCGAAGCCGCCCATGCCGTCGGCAACGACGGCAACGCCGCGCTGCACGTCGAAGCCATAGGCGTCTTCGTTGTGCTCGCGCTGCTTGCCGTTGTGACTGGCACCCGCGATCGTGAGCCGCAACCCTGCGCCCCCGCCGGACCGTTTTCCCGTGACCCAAGTATAACGGTCACTGCCGCAGGAGCGGATCGCTAGAATCGCTGATGATCATCCATTGGCCGTCCGTCGACCTCGTGATGCTCGACATGGACGGCACCGTCCTCGACCTCGCGTTCGACAACTATTTCTGGGGCGAGGTGGTGCCGATGCGCTATGCGGAGCGCAAGCAGGTGTCGCTCGAGGCGGCGCTGGCCGAGCTGAAACCGCACTTCGAGGCGCTGCGCGGCACGCTGCCGTGGTACAGCCTGACCCATTGGAGCGCGCTCACCGGGCTCGACCTGCCGAAGCTCAAGTACGAAGTGCGGCACCGCAGCGGGCCGCTGGCGGGCGCGCCGGATTTCCTGCGCGCGGTCAAGGCCTCAGGTCGCGGCCTGTGGCTGGTGACGAACGCCGACCCGCACGCGCTCGACATCAAGCAGCTGCACTCGGGCCTTGCGTCCCACTTCGACCGGTTGGTCAGCTCGCACGACTTCGACGCGCCGAAGGAAGACGCGCGGTTCTGGCCGCGACTGGCCGAGCGCTTTCCGTTCGACGCGGCCCGCACGCTGTACGTGGACGACAATGCCGCGGTCCTGGCCGCGGCGCGCGGCTACGGCATCGGGCAACTGGTGGCGATCCGGCATCCGGACAGCACGCGGCCGCCGCGCGAGGTGCCGGGATTCAAGTCGGTGGATCGGCTGGCCGACCTGCTACCGGTGACGCCTACCGCCCCCTGAGGGACGCCGGCCACCGCCGCCGTGGCGCGGCCCGCCGCCGCCGCGACGAGGCGGTCCGCCGTGGTGGTGGCGGTGCGGCCGCGCGGTCCGCACGAAATCCGTGGCAATGAACCCCTCGGCGTTGTCCATCAGCGGCAGGCGCTTGCCGATGAAGCGCTCGATGTCCGGCAACCCATAGACATAGGTCTCGCAGCACAGCGAGATCGCGTCGCCGGACTCGCCGGCGCGGGCGGTGCGGCCGATGCGGTGCACGTAATCTTCCGGGTCCTGCGGCAGGTCGTAGTTGATGACGTGCGACACCGCCGGGATGTGCAGTCCGCGCGCGGCGACGTCGGTCGCGATCAGCACCGGCAGCTTGCCGTCCTTGAAGTCCTGCAGCAGCCGCTCGCGCTTGTTCTGCGGCACGTCGCCCGAGATGACCGCGGCGTCGAAGCCGTTGGCCTTCAGCGTGACCTCCACATGCTCGCAGTCGCGCTTGGTGTTGACGAAGATCAGCGTGCGCAGCGGCGCGTGGTGGCGCAGCAGGCCGACCAGCATCGGCAGCTTCTGGTCGTTGGCGACGTGCGCCATGCTCTGGCGCACCTTGTCGGCGGTGACCTGCTCGGGCTTGATCTCGATGCTGCGCGGGTTGTTCATGTGCTCGTAGGCCAGCTCGAGCACGCGGTGCGACAGGGTCGCGCTGAACAGGTAGTTGCGGCGCTGCGCGGGCGGCGGCATGCGGCGCAGCAGGTAACGAATGTCGTCGATGAAGCCGAGGTCGAACATGCGGTCGGCCTCGTCCAGCACGACCACTTCGACTTGCTTGAGGTTGAACACATGCTGCTTGAAGTAGTCGATCAGCCGGCCGGGCGTGCCGATCAGGATGTCGATGCCGGCAGCGACGGTCTGCCGCTGCGATTCGTAGCCGGTGCCGCCGTAGACCACGGCCATTTTCAGCCCGGTCTTCGCGCCGATCCCCTCGGCGTCCTTGTGGATCTGGATGGCCAGCTCGCGGGTCGGCGCGAGCATCACCGAGCGCGGCTGGCCCGGCTCGCCGTGACGCGGCTTGCGCAGCAGGTGGTCCATCGTCGCCAGCAGGAACGCCGCCGACTTGCCGGTGCCAGTCTGGGCCTGGCCGGCGAGATCGATGCCCTGCAGCGCCAGCGGCAACGTCTGCGCCTGGATCGGCGTGCAGTGGGAGAAGCCCAGCGCATTCAGTCCGTCTTGCAGCGTGGAGTGCAGTGGCAGCGACGCGAAGGCGACGTCGGTAAGGTGGTCGGGACGCATTGGGCGCGCATTGTCCACGATTCGCGCCATGGCGTCCTGCCCCTCCCGGTGCAGCCGTATACTGTCTGAACGGGGCTTTCCACCGGGGAATGCGATGAGGACGCTGGCGCTGGCGGTCGCGGTGTTGCTGGGCGTGGTCATGAACGGGCAGGCCGAGGCGAGTGGTGCCTTCACCGGACGTGTCGGGGCGACCGCCGGGAACTACAGCCAGGACGAGACCTTCACCGACACGGGCTGCTGCGGAAACCCGATCGGGACCGAGTTCACGTTCGACTACAGCACCGGCCAGTACGGCGTGCTCGGCGGCCTCGGGTTCACGATCAGCCGGTTCTTCGTCGATGCGGGCCTGGAGTTCACGCAGTACGCAAAGGACCGCGATACCGACTTCGACGGGATCGAGGATACCGCCTTCTACCGCAGCGACTTCCTGCTCACGGCAGGAGTGTTCCTCGGCGACCGCTGGACCACGTTCCTTGGCTTCCGCCATTCGACGCAGGGCGACGGCTTCTTCTCAGAGGACCTCGGGTTCACGGCGGACGGCCCGTTCTTCGGTGCGGGCGTGAGCTTCCGCCCCGGCCAGAAGTTTGCGGTCGGCGCGTCGGCGGCCTACAACGTGCTGACCTACAGCCAGGAGGGCGTGGTGTTCGACAACGTCGACCTCAACGGCCTCAGTGTGAAGCTGCAGGGCAGCTTCCTGGGCACGCCGCACAGCGTCTTCCTGCGCTGGCAGCGTTTCAACGGCGACCAGTCGGAAGCGGGCAGTTTCGACTACGAGCAAACCGAGGACTACGTGAACGTCGGCTACCAGGCCACGTTCGACTTCCTCACCTGGTGACACGGACCTGAGCAAGCCGAGCAATACCTCCGAGAACGCGGAGACCGGCGCGGCCGCCGTCCTGTTCGGCGACGTCTCGGGCAGCACAGCGCTGTACCAGTCGGCCGGCAACGAGCGCGCGCAGGAGCTGATTGAAGACACGCTGGCCCTGCTGCGCGCGGCCACCAAGCGGCAGGGCGGGCGCGTGGTCAAGACCATCGGTGACGAGGTGATGTGCCGCTTCGACACGGCCATGGACGCGGCGCGCGCGGCGATGGACATGCAGCGGCAGCTGCGCGGCGCGGCCAGCTCGGGGCCGGAGCTGAAGGTCCGTATCGGTTTTGCCTACGGCGCGACGGTCGACCGGGATGGCGACGTCTTCGGCGACGTCGTGAACATCGCCGCGCGCCTGGCTTCGATGGCCAAGGCCGACCAGATCCTGACCACCGAGGCCACGTCCGCGCAGTTCGACCGGGAGTTGCGCGCCTGCTCGCGCCTGTTCGACAAGACGCCGGTGAAAGGCATCAAGGAAGAGGTCAGCGTGGTGCAGGTCGTGTGGGAACAGCGCAACCAGACCGTGCTGGTCTCGACCGGGCCGACCGAAACGGTCATGGCGCAGCAGCTCGAACTGAGCTGCGGCGGCCAGACGTGGAAGCTGACGCCGCCGCAGCTGCCGCGCTGGATCGGGCGCTCCGAGGAGTGCGAAATCCCGCTGGCGGCGCCGTTCGCCTCGCGCAAGCACGTGCGCATCGAATACCGCCGCGGCAAGTTCATGCTGGTCGACGAGAGCAGCAACGGGACCTACGTCGAGGTGGACGACGCCGGCAAGATGCGCGTGATCTATGTGCGCAACGAAGGCTTCGCGTTGGTCGGCTCGGGCCGATTCTCGATGGGTACCAAGCCGGAAACGGACGAGTTCGCGATCAGCTTCAGGACGGGCTGACCCGCCTCAGAAGCCGGTCGGCCGCCGCGAGCGTTCCTTCGCAGCCTCTTCCTCGGATTCCTTGGTCGCCGGTTCGTCGTCGCACGCGACCATCCGGCTGTCGGCGCTGCTGAGAGTCAGGTCCTTCAGCAGCCGCTTGCGATTCTGGTCGAAGATCTTCCAGCGGGTCTGCAGGGTGCTGTCGACGACCTTGGTCTGGCGCGCTGCCAGCGTCCAGGTTGCCGTCTGATAGCCCGCCGGATCCATGCTGATGACGGTCACCGGACGGCGGCAGCTGTTGACGACGGTGAGCTTCGCGGGTGCCGTGGCCGGATGCGTCGCGGCCGCGGCCTCGGCCTTGCGCTTCGCCTCGGCCTCGGCGGCCGCCTTGCGGCGGGCCTCCTCGAGGCGTGCCTGCTCGGCGGCCTGCTCTTCCTGCCGACGCCGCGCGGCGGCTTCCGCGTCGGCGCGACGCTTCGCCTCAGCCTCCGTGTCGGCGCGGCGCTTCGTCTCAGCTTCGGCCTCGGCCTTGCGCTGTGCCTCCTGCTCAGCGAGCCTCCTCTCCTCGGCTTGCCGCGCGGCCAGCACCTCGGCGGCCTTGCGTTGCGCGGCTTCGTCGGCGAGGCGCTGCCGCTCGAGGCGCGCCTGTTCCTCGCGCGCCTTCGCGGCCTGATCGGTCTGCGCCTTCCGTGCCACCACGTCGGGTTGCGCCGGGGCCGCAGCGGCAGTCGTCTGCGGTGGCGTCGCGGCCGGTGCCGTCGTGACTTGCGCCGGGGCCTGCTCGCGATACAACCACACGCCCACACCCGTGGCGGCGGCCAGCGCGACGGCGCCGGCGATGGCCGGCCAGCGGCTTGACGCGGCCGCCCCCGGGGCTATGGCCGGCACCCCTGCGGCGACGGCGGGCGCAGCGGGCGCTGGCGTCGGGCGGCGCGCAGCTGCGGCGACCCGCGGCGGTGCCA
>JBOICR010000313.1:0-2374 GCA_050740195.1 Nevskiaceae bacterium
ACGGCATGGCCGCCAGGATCGGCGCGAAGCGCCCGCGCGCGGCCTCGTGCAGCAGCCAAGGCAGCCGGCGCTGCGAGGCGGTCGTGGTCAACACGGCGCGTACGCCTTCCCAGAACGGCCCGGCCTGCAGCGTTACGGTCTTCTTGTCCGCCAGCGTGGCGCGTACCGGCCCGGCGGCGAACCTGGCCCGCAGCGTCGCGATGTCGGCGCCGGCTTTCGGCACGGCGCGCCGGCATGCCGCGTCAGCCTCGCACTGCTGCGCCAGGCGCATCAGCACGCCCTGCGCGTTGGTCGAGAATGACAGCGGCAGTTTTTCCTGCGGGGTCACGGTGCCGATCAGCAGCATCGCGCGGACGCGCTGCGGGTGGGCCTGCAGGTACTGCTGCGCGACGCGCGTGCCGTAGGACCGGCCGCTGAGATCGATCCGCTCGTGGCCGAGCTTCATGCGTACGGCTTCGATATCCGCGACCGTGGCGGCCGTCGTGTACTGCGACAGCTCACCCTTGGGCGAAAGTTGGTAGCGGCAGGCGCGGGTGGAGTCGACGTCGAGCAACGGCTCGAGCGGGTTGCCGAACCCGAGCGCACACGGCAGTGCGTTCGACCCGCCGGTGCCGCGCTGGTCCACCAGCACGATGTCGCGGTGCTGACGGTGGATCGCGCCGTCCGTAACCCAGAACGACGCGCTGTCGGTCGCCGGCAGCCCCGGTCCGCCCTCGAAGTGATACAGCGGCGGCAGCGTTCGCGCACCGGTTGCCGGGACCACGACGATTTTCAACGAAATGAATGCGCCGGTCGGTCGCAGGCGGTTTTCCCGGACGGGCAGCATGCCGCACAGCAGCGGCTCCGGCATGTTGCGATCCTGGCACTTCACCAGCTCGAGGGGCAAACCCGGGCCGGTAGGGCCGGTGCCGCAGGCGGCAATCGCGGCCGCGCCGGCGAGTGCAAGGGCGATGAGATGACGCATGTGCGCGAGGGCGATCGGGAAAAGTGCGTAGCCTAGCCGATCGGCCCGCGCGTCAGGCGCCGGCGCGCCGGACTGCCATCGCCTAGAACTTCTCGCTGCCGTCCGGCTCCGGCGCGGCCTTGCGGGCCATCGTGCTCAGGCGATAGGCCACGTTGCGCGCCCGCATCATGTTGCCGAGCGGCTTGAACTCGGCCTGCGAGTGCCAGGGATCGAAGGCGAGCCGCTCGATGAACTCGTTCAGCTTGCGGCCACGCGGCGAGATTGCGTCCTGCTGGGCGATGTCGAGCCGCGCGAGCGTGACGAACGGCGCGTCGGACTCGCGCCACTCGATCGAGGCGTCCTCGATTGGCGTGCGCGCATCGTCCACGAAGAATTGCGCCTGGAAGTCGTAGCTGATCGGCGCGCGCTGCAGGCGCGCGGCCAGCTCCTCGCCGAGGTAGTTGCGCCTTTCGCCCGGCGCCGCGCCCGGCTCCCCGGCCGCGCGGGCCTTGAGCCTGAAGTGCACGGCGTAAGGGCCGAACTGGCTCGGCAGCGCGCTGTGGAAGTCGCGGGTGGCGAGCGAGATCGTCGGAATCCGCAGGGACTTGGCCGCGCTCCGGGCAATCTGCAGGAGACGCACGAAGCCGATGTCGCCGATCAGGCGCGCCAGGCCCTTGAGCGGCGAGCCGACCACGCGCACCAGGCCGAGGAACTCGTCCACGTTCTTCACCGGCGTGGCGGCCGAGGTGATCAGCAGGAAGTCCTGGGTCGGCGCGTCCTCCATGCCCGGAATCAGCTTGCGGCCCTTCACACCGACCAGCTTGAGGCCGATGCCGCGCACGTCGGGGCGGCGGTCGGCCTGGAAGCGGCCGGCGCCATTGGAATAGCGCACATAAGCCGGGTAGGTGGCCGGCGTGGCAAACAGCCCGACGCGCGCGTACTCAGGCACATCCGGCAGCACCGTGAAGGTCGCCTGGAATCCCTGGTGAGGCTTGGCGTGCAGCGCGCGGAACGTCACTCCGTTGCGCACGTTCTGGCGCTGCATCGCGGCCAGCTCCTGCGCGTAGGCCTCGAAGCGCGCGGCTTCGTCCGGCGCGACGGTTTCCTTCCAGTCTGTGGCGGGCTTGCCCTGTGCCATCAGCGGAACGCGGCGCGCAGTTGCTCGGGGTTGAACGCGCTGGGCCCGCCTTTCCTGGTCGCGAACTCGTACAGGCCCACGGACAGCACGGCCTTGGCCGCCATGGTCCCCAGGACGATCACCGGAATCGCGACCAGGCACAGAGGGATCAGGACGTATTCCGCGTACGGGACCAGCGCCGCGCCCACGGCACAGACCAGCACGACGCCGAGCAGCACGAGGAAGCTGACGATGCCGACGCCGAACTGCGCGCCGACGTTCTCGCCCCAGCTTTGCTTCATCAGCGCGGTCGA
>JBOICR010000314.1:0-2300 GCA_050740195.1 Nevskiaceae bacterium
TTCACCGAGAAGAAGCGCATCCGCAAGGACTTCCGCAAGCAGGTCGAGACGCTGGAAGTCCCGTACCTGCTGGCGACGCAGATCGATTCGTACCTGCAGTTCCTGCAGGCGGAGAAGGCGCCGGACAAGCGGGCCGAGCACGGCCTGCACGCCGCGTTCAAGTCGGTGTTCCCGATGCAGAGCTACTCGGGCAACGCTGCGCTCGAGTACGTCAGCTACCGGCTCGACGAGCCGGTGTTCGACGAGAAGGAATGCCGCGTGCGCGGCATGACCTACGCCGCGCCGCTCAAGGTCAAGACCAAGCTGGTCATCTACGACCGTGAGAGCAAGGAAAAGAAGGTCAAGGAGATCCGCGAGCAGGAGGTCTATCTCGGCGAATTGCCGCTGATGACCGAGCACGGCACCTTCATCGTCAACGGCACCGAGCGCGTCGTGGTGAGCCAGTTGCACCGCTCGCCGGGCGTGTTCTTCGATCACGACAAGGGCAAGACCCACTCGTCGGGCAAGCTGCTGTACAGCGCCCGCATCATCCCTTACCGCGGCTCGTGGCTGGACTTCGAGTTCGACCCGAAAGACAACCTGTTCGTCCGCATCGACCGGCGCCGCAAGCTGCCGGCCACCATCCTGCTGCGCGCGCTCGGCTACAACAGCGAGCAGATGCTCGAGTTGTTCCACGAGCAGGACACCTATCACCTGAAGGATGACGGTGCCGAGCGCGAGCTGATCGCCGACCGCCTGAAGGGCGAGACCGCGCAGTTCGACATCGTCCACAAGGGCAAGGTGCTGGTCGAGGCCGGCAAGCGCATCACCGCGCGCCAGATCAAGCTGATCGCCGAGAGCGGGCTCAAGGCGCTGCAGGTGCCCGACAACTACCTGGTCGGCAAGGCACTGGCGCGGGACCTGGTCAACAAGGGCACCGGCGAAGTGATCGCGCCGGCGAACAGCGAGCTGACCGACACGCTGCTGGCCACGTTCCGCAAGGCCGGCGTCAAGGAATTCAAGGTCCTGTACGTCAACGACCTCGACAAGGGTCCGTACGTCTCGACCACGCTGATGATCGATCCGACCCGCACGCGCCTCGAAGCGCTGGTCGAGATCTACCGCATGATGCGCCCCGGCGAGCCACCGACGAAAGACGCCGCCGAGACGCTGTTCAACGGCCTGTTCTTCTCGAACGAGAAGTACGACCTGTCCGCGGTCGGCCGCATGAAGTTCAACCGCCGCCTGCGCAAGGAATCGATGACCGGCGCCGCGGTGCTGTACGACGGCAAGTATTTTGCCTCGCCCGCCATGGCCAACGCCGAGAACGCCAAGGAGCTGCGCAAGCAGCTCGGCGACGCATCCGACATCGTCGACGTCGTGCGCCAGATCATTGCGATCCGCAACGGCGAGGACGTCACCGACGACATCGACCACCTCGGCAACCGGCGCGTGCGCTCGGTCGGCGAGATGACCGAGAACGTGTTCCGCACCGGCCTGGTGCGCGTCGAGCGCGCGGTGCGCGAGCGCCTGGCGCTGGCCGAGGCCGAGAACCTGTTCCCGCAGGACCTCATCAACGCCAAGCCGGTCGGCGCGGCGATCAAGGAATTCTTCGGGTCCTCGCAGCTGTCGCAGTTCATGGACCAGAACAACCCGCTGTCCGAGGTCACCCACAAGCGCCGCGTGTCGGCGCTTGGACCGGGCGGCCTGACGCGCGAGCGCGCGGGCTTCGAAGTCCGCGACGTGCACCCGACCCATTACGGCCGCGTGTGCCCGATCGAGACGCCGGAAGGCCCGAACATCGGCCTGATCAATTCGCTGGCCTGCTACGCCCGCACCAACGACTACGGCTTCCTTGAGACGCCGTACCGCAAGGTCGAGGACGGTCGCGTGAGCGACGAGATCGAGTTCCTGTCGGCGATCGAGGAGGGCCGCTACGTCATCGCGCAGGCCAACTCCGAGCTCGACGCCAAGGGCAAGTTCAAGCAGGAGCTGGTGTCCTGCCGCTTCCAGAACGAGTTCACGCTGCTCGGCCCGGACCGCGTCCAGTACATGGACGTGTCGCCGCGCCAGATCGTGTCCGTCGCCGCAGCGCTGGTGCCGTTCCTCGAGCACGACGACGCCAACCGCGCGCTGATGGGCGCCAACATGCAGCGCCAGTCGGTGCCGACCCTGCGCAACGAGAAGCCGCTGGTCGGCACCGGCGTCGAGCGCACGGCGGCGGTGGATTCCGGGACCTGCGTGATCGCTTTGCGCGGCGGCGTGGTGGACTATGTCGACGCCAATCGCATCGTGGTGCACGTCAACGACGAAGAAACCGT
>JBOICR010000315.1:0-22534 GCA_050740195.1 Nevskiaceae bacterium
CGCCGAACGCCTCCACCGGCTTGTCGGACAGCATCCCGATCACGAACCTGCATCCGCCCGAATCGAACGAGCGCAGATTGTCGGCAAGCACGCGCGCCGCTTCAACGTTGTGCGCGACGTCGAGCACCACGTTGCCGTGGCGCTCGAATCGTCCGCGCAGGTGCAGGCGCACCAGCCCGGCGCGCACCGCCGCCTCCCGCACCGCCAGTTTCCGCTGCAGGCGGGTCACCGCGGCCAGGGCACCCGCGGCGTTGACGTACTGGATCGCTCCCGGCAAGGCCGGCGGCGGCAATTTTTTGTAATGGACGTCAGTACCGTGCCAGTTCCAGGCGTCGGCGGCCAGCTGGATGTGGAAGTCGCGCCCGAAGCTCCACAACGGCGCGCCGACGGCGCGCGCCTGCTCGCCGATGGACGCCGGGGCCTGCGGGTCGGAACACACCGCCGGGCGACCCCGGCGCAGGATCCCCGCCTTTTCGCGGCCGATGCTCTCGCGGTCGCGTCCGAGGTACTCCACGTGATCGAGACCGATGGCGGTGATCACCGCGCAGTCGGCGTCGACGAGGTTCACCGCGTCCAGCCGGCCGCCGAGCCCGACCTCCAGCACCTGCACCGCGACGCCGGCTTCGCGGAACAGCCACAGCGCCGCCAGCGTGCCGAACTCGAAATACGTCAGGCGGGTATCTCCCCGCACACGCTCGACCGCCGCGAAAGCGCCCGTGAGCACCGCGTCGGGCGCCGGTTCGCCGTTGACCGCGATGCGCTCGTTGTAGCGCAGCAGGTGGGGCGAGGTGTAGGTGCCTACGCGAAAACCGGCGGCGAGATAGATCTCGGACAGCAGGGCGGCGGTCGAGCCTTTGCCGTTGGTGCCGGCGACGGTGATCGTGCGCGCGCCGTCGGCAGGCAAGCCGAGCCGGCCGGCGACGTCACGCACCCGCTCGAGTCCCAGCGCGATCGACTGCGGGTGCAGCGCCTCCTGCCAGCGCAGCCAATCCTCGAGCGGCGCGGCAGCGGATGGAGCTCTATTTGGCAACGCTGTTCGCGGCGGGCGGCGTGAAATGCGTCAACAGCGCAAGGATCGAGTAGATGCGCTCGCGCATCTCGCGGCGGTCCACGATCATGTCGATGGCGCCGTGCTCGAGGAGGAACTCGCTGGTCTGGAAGCCTTCCGGCAGCTTCTGCCGCACGGTCTGTTCGATCACGCGCGGGCCGCTAAAGCCGATCTGCGCCTTGGGCTCGGCAATATGGATGTCGCCCAGCATGGCGAGACTGGCCGAGACGCCGCCCATGGTCGGGTGGGTCATCACCGAGATGAACGGCAGCCCGCGCTCGCCGAGCCTGGCCAGCGCGGCACTGGTCTTGGCCATCTGCAGCAGCGAGAACAGCGACTCCTGCATGCGCGCGCCGCCGCTGGCGGTGAAGCACACCAGCGGCACGCCGTCGTCGGTGGCGCGCTGCGCGCCCTTGGTGAACTTCTCGCCCACGACGCTGCCCATCGAGCCGCCGATGAAGCCGAACTCGAACGCCGCGGTCACCAGGGGCAGGCCCATGACGCGCCCGCGGATGACCACCATGGCCTCTTTTTCGTCGGTGGACTTCTGCGCATCGGCGATGCGATCGCGGTATTTCTTGGTGTCCTTGAACTTCAACGGATCGGCGGCCTGCAGATCGGCACCAATCTCCTCGCGTCCCTCGGGATCGAGAAAATGATTGAGGCGCTGGCGCGCGGAGATGGTCGAATGATGGCCGCACTTGGGGCACACCTCGAGCGTGCGCTCGAGCTCGGCGCGGTACAGCACCGAGTTGCAACCCTCGCACTTGGTCCAGAGGCCTTCGGGGACGTTCTTCTTCCGGTCGCCGCCAAGCGTCACTTGCGAGGGGGTCAGCTTCTCCAGCCAGCTCATCGGACCGGCTCCCTCGCGGCGGCATCCATGGCCTTGCGCATGGCGCGCAGTTTACCACCCAGGGTCCGTGGCAGACCCGACGGCCGGCGGGCCCCGCGCGCGATTTCCGCCACCAGCGCGCTGCCGACCACGACGGCGTCTGCCACCTGCCCGACCTGCGCCGCGGTCCGGGCGTCGCGGACGCCGAACCCGACGGCGACCGGCAGGCGGGTGTGGCGGCGGATTTCGCCTACTTTCTTCCTGACGTCCGCGACATCCAGGCTGCCGGCTCCTGTCACGCCCTTGAGCGACACGTAATAAAGGTATCCGCTGGCCTCGCGCGCGATCGCGACGATCCGGGCCGGCGTGCTGGTCGGCGCCAGCATGAAGATGCAGTCCAGGCCTTCGGCCCGCAGCGCCGGCGCGAAATCCGGAGCTTCTTCGACCGCCAGGTCGACCACCAGCACGCCGTCGACGCCGGCCTGCTTCGCGCGGCGAGCAAACACTGCGAGCCCCATGCTCTCGATCGGGTTCAGATAGCCCATCAGCACCACCGGCGTGGCCGTGTTGCGCTTGCGAAACTGCGCAACCAGGCCCAGCACTCGCGTCAGGTTCGTGCCGCTGGCGAGGGCACGCTCGCACGCGAGCTGGATCACCGGGCCGTCTGCCATCGGATCCGAGAACGGCACGCCGAGTTCGATCACATCAGCGCCGCCTTCGACCAGCGCGTGCATCAGCGTGACCGTGTGGCGCGGATGCGGGTCGCCCGCCGTGATGTAGGGCACCAGGCCCTTGCGGCCCGCGGCGCGCAGGCGCGCGAACGTGCCCTCGATCCGCCGCATCAGAGCGAAATCCCTTCGATGCGCGCGACCGTGAAGATGTCCTTGTCGCCGCGGCCGGACAGGTTGACGACGATCGCGCGATCGCGCGCCAGCGTCGGCGCGAGCTTCTTCGCATAGGCGACGGCGTGCGCGGACTCGAGCGCCGGGATGATGCCCTCGGCGCGCGTCAGCTCGTGGAACGCCGCGAGCGCTTCCTTGTCGGTGACCGCCACGTACTCGACGCGCTTGAGGTCCTTGAGCCAGGAATGCTCGGGACCGACGCCGGGATAATCCAGGCCCGCTGAAACGGAGTGCGTGCCGAGAATCTGGCCGTCGTCGTCGGCCATGACGTACGTGCGATTGCCGTGCAGCACTCCCGGGCGGCCCGCGGACAACGGCGCGGCGTGCGCTCCGGTCTTCAGCCCCTTGCCGCCGGCCTCGACGCCGTACATCTTCACGCTCTCCTGGGCCAGGAACGGGTGGAACAGGCCGATCGCGTTCGAGCCGCCGCCGACGCAGGCGACCAGCGCGTCCGGCAGGCGCCCGAGGAGTTCCCGGGACTGCGACAGCACTTCGCGCCCGACGACGGCGTTGAAATCGCGTACCAGCATCGGGTACGGGTGCGGGCCGGCGACCGTGCCGATCACGTAGAACGTGTCGTCGACGTTGGTGACCCAGTCGCGCAGCGCTTCGTTGAGCGCGTCCTTCAGCGTCTTCGTGCCACTCGTCACCGGCACGACCTCGGCGCCGAGCAGCTTCATGCGGTAGACATTCGGCGACTGGCGCTCGATGTCCTCGGCACCCATGTAAACCACGCATTTGAGCCCCAGGCGCGCCGCGATCGTCGCGCTGGCGACACCGTGCTGGCCCGCGCCGGTCTCCGCGATGATGCGGGTCTTGCCGAGATGCCTGGCCAGCAGGGCCTGGCCGACCGTGTTGTTGATCTTGTGCGCGCCGGTATGGTTCAGGTCCTCGCGCTTGAGCAGGATCTGCGCCCCACCCCACCGCTTCGTCAGCCGCTCCGCCGGGTACAGCGGCGACGGCCGGCCGACGTAATGCTTGAGGTCGCGGTCGAGCTCCGCCTGGAAGGACGGATCGCGCTTGAGCCGGTTGTAGGCTTCCTCGAGCTGGCGCAGCGGCTCCATCAGCGTCTCGGCGACGAAGCGCCCGCCATACGGGCCGAAGTGCCCGCGCTGATCCGGCCCGCTGTAGTCAGGTTTCATCCGCCGCCCGAACCGCCTCGACAAACTGCCGCATCCTCGCCTCGTCCTTGGTGCCCGGCGACCGCTCGATGCCGGACGACACGTCCACCGCGTACGGCCGCACTGCGCGCACCGCCGCGCCCACGTTCTCCGGCGTCAGGCCGCCGGCGAGCACGTACGGCTGGCTGGCCCTGATCGCGCTCCAGTCGAACGTCCGGCCCTGCCCGCCCGCCTCGCCCGCGCCGTGCGCATCCAGCAGCAGCGCGCTGGCGCTGGCGTAACGGCGCTCCCACTCGGCGAGATCCTTCCCGTGCTTCATCGGCACCGCCCGCAGGTACGGCCACGAAAAACTGTTGCAGAACTCCGGAGTCTCGTCGCCGTGAAACTGCAGCAGGTCGGGCTGCAGCTCGTCGAGCGCGCGCATCACGTCGCCGAACGAGGCATTGCGGAACAGCGCCACCGCCTGCACGAACGGCGGCAGGCGGCGGCGGATGATAGCGGCCTCGGACACCTGAAGAAAGCGCGGGCTGTCAGGCGCCAGGACCAGGCCGATCGCATCCGCACCGAGGCGAACGGCGGCCTCGGCATCGGCGGCGCGCGTCAGGCCGCAGAACTTGATCCGGGTGCGCATCGTCAGCGGCCCGTCACAAGCCCGGGAACCACGGCGCCGCTGGTTGCGGCAGCGCGAACCGCTCCGGATACTCGGGTCCGAGGAAGTACAAGCCGGCGGCATCTGCGGTGACGCCTCCCTTGGCGCGCGCACGCGACTCGAGAACCTCTTTGGCCCAGGACTCCTGCTGCTCGCCGTGCCCGATCGGCATCAGCACCCCGGCGATGTTGCGAACCATGTGGTGCAGGAAAGCGTTGCCTTTGACGTCGAGCACGGTGAACTCGCCGTGCGCCCGCACCTCGACGCGGTGCAGGGTGCGGATCGGGGTCTTGGACTGGCAATCCGCGTCGCGAAACGCCGAGAAGTCGTGCTTGCCGACCAGCACCTGCGCCGCGCGGTGCATGCGACCGGCGTCGAGTGGGCCGACCCGCCAGGCCACGCGGCCCTCGAGCAGGGCCGAGCGCGCGCGGCTGGTCCACATGACGTAGCGGTAGTTGCGGGCGACCGCCCGGTGGCGTGCATGGAATTCCGGATCGACCGCCTGCACCCAGCGCAGGCTGACGTCGCGCGGCAGCTGCGAATTGGCGCCGAGCAGCCAGGCATGCGGCGCGCGCGGGGCGTCCGAGTCGAAGTGGATGACCTGGTTGAGGGCGTGCACGCCGGCATCCGTGCGGCCGGCGGCTGTGACCTTGACGGGATGATCGGCGACCCGGGACAGCACGCGCTCGACTTCCTGCTGGACGCTGGCGGCGTGTGCTTGCCATTGCCAGCCCGAGTAGCGCGTGCCGAGATATTCAACGCCCGCGGCCCAGCGCGTCATGGTCGACCGATGCAGGGACGCCTCAGGCCGAGGCGCGCTTCAGCAGTTCCTCGGCTTCCTTCCTCTGCTCGGCGTTGCCCTGCTGGCTGACTTCGGTCAGCAGGCTCTTGGCCATGTCGGAGTCGCCCATGTCGAGGTAGGCGCGCGCGAGGTCGAGCTTGGTGCCGGCTTCGTCTGCCGGCGCCGCTGCTTCCTCCACGGCCACTTCGCTGCTCAGTTCGACCACCTCGCTGCCCGCCGCCGGCGCGGCCGCTTCGGCAGGCGCCGAGGCGCCCAGATCGAAATTGCCCAGGTCGAGACCGGCATCCATCGCGGGAGCGGCGGGAGCGGCTTCCGGCGCGGCGACGGGCGCCGCCTCGGTGGACAACGCGCCCAGATCGAACTCCAGGGACTCGCCGGCGGGGGCAGCCGGGGCCGCAGCAGCGGGTGCAGCCGGCGCCGCAGCCGCACCGGTATCCAGGGACAGGCTGCCGAGGTCGAATTCGAGCGCATCGCCCGCAGGCGCGGCGGCTGGTGCGGCTGCCGGCGCTGGCGCCGCGGCCGGAGCCGCTGCGGGTTCGTCGAATGAAAGGTCGAGGGCACCGGCGCCGCTGCCGGCTGCGCCGGCACCGGCGAACATCGCGTTGCTGGGCGCGATCTGCGAGCCCAACAGCGCGATGGGCTGCCACTTGTCGGCTGGCAGCTGATCCTTGAGTTCCTTGGCGACTTCGACAAATTCGTTGGCCTTGCCGGCCTCGAAATAGATTTCCGCGAGCTTGACCTTGGCGTCGATCTTGTTCGGATCCTTCTGCAGCGCCTGCTTCAGCATCAGCGCCGCTTCGTCGTACAAGCCGTAGGCGCGGTGGAACTCGGCCTCGGACAGCGGGTCGCCCGCGTCGAGGTTGATCTGGACCGTTTCGCTGGCGAAGTTGCTGGTGACGTCGAAGTCGACCGCGCGACCGCCGGTGGCCGCCTGCGGCGGCTCCTGCACCTGGGTCTGCTGCATGGTCTGCTGCATCGTGTCGGTACCCATCGCCTGGGTCGCCGCCAACGGCGCACCGGTAACCACGGTAGCCGCATCGGACGCCGAATCCAGGGCGGCCTGCATCGACGGCGCCGGTTGCGCGACCTGGGTGACGTCTTCCGAGCCGGCAACGGCGGCCGGAGCGGTGCGCGCCGCCTCGACCTGCTTGCTGGCGCGGTTGTAACGCATCTGGGCGATCTTGTTCATCACCTTGCGGCCGACCACCACCAGCACGATCAGACCGACCAGCACCATCGCAGCCCACTGGACTTCCTGCTTCTGGAACGCTTCCTTCACGCCGGCCAGGGCGCTGTTCAGGATGTCGCTGAAGCCTCCGCTCTTCGGAGTCGGAGCGGGCTTGGCGGGCTTGGCTACAGCCGGCGCCGGCTCGGGTGCCTTGGTTTCAGCCGGTGGCGGTGGTGCAGGCGTCGGCTCGGCTGCCACTTCCGAGGGCGGCGGGGCCCCCGTAGGTGCGGCTTCCGATGGCGGCGCCGCCTCCGAGGTCGGAGGCGGCGGGGTTGCTTCGGCGGCAGTGCTCGGCGCCGGTTCCGGCGCCGCAGGTGGCGGCGCCTCACTCACCGGTGGCGGGCTGGCCCTGATCGGTTCCGGTGCCGGGGGCGGAGCGGAGGCGACCATGCCGCCCTCGCGCGCCTGCGCAACCAGCGCCTTGGCGGCAGCTGCGTCGACCGCACGGATCTCGTCGGCGCTCGGGATGCGCAGCATCACACCCTTCATCAGCCCACGGATGGATCCGCTGTGGAATGCCTTCGGGTTGGCGTTGAAGATCGCGACCTGCATCTGGTCCATCGTGATCGTGGCCGGATCAGGGCGCTGCTGGTAGGCGATGCTCCAGAGCGTTTCCTTCGGGCTCACCGGCCCGTAGTTGCCGCCTTCGGGAGAGCCTGTCGACGCCGGGGCCGCTGCCACCGCTTCTTCTGCGGTTGGCGGTGGCGGCTGGTCGGGTGCGCCTTCGGCCGGTGGCTCGGCGGCGGCGACGGATTCGGTCGGTGCGGTCTCGGCAGCCGGCGGAGCCGGCATCTCGGTCTGCGACGCCAGGGTCGGCGTCGTGATGCCGGTGCCGCGCGCCAGGTTCGGTGGATCGAGCAGCAGCGTGTATTCCCGCAGCAGACGGCCGCCGCTCCAGCGCACCTCCAGCAGGAATGCAACGAACGGCTCGCGCGCGATCTGCTTGCTGGTAACACGAATGGTCTCGCCTTCGACGGCGAACCGGAGCGTGGACAGGAATTCGGAGCGCTCCATGCCGGCGCGGTCGAATTCTTCGTTGTTGGCCAGCTCGACCGTCAGGCTGTCGATCTCGACGCCAGTGGCCGAGAGAATGGCGATCGTGGCGGAAAGTCGCTCGTTCAGGCGTGAACGGGGCTCGATCTCGCCGAGGCCAAGCGCCTGCGCGAAGCCGGCCCAGCCCAGGAAGGCCACCCCCACCAATCCCGCCAGCCTCTTCGACATTCTGTCTCCCAACACCTGCCCCTAGGCCCCCATCTGAGAGTACTACATCACTTTGTTGTTGTAACCCCCTTAATAATCAAGGAAACCTGTCCCCTAGTCAACGGGGGCTGGGAGGGGGGCTAAAGGTACTCCCTGATCAGGACCTCGGCGATCTGAATGCTGTTGAGGGCGGCGCCTTTGCGCACATTATCGGCCACGACCCACAGGTTCAAGCCGCGCGGATGGGAAATGTCCTCGCGGATGCGTCCGACGAACACGAAATCCTCGTGCGCGGCCTCGGTCACGGCAGTTGGATAGCCGCCGTCGCGCCGCTCGTCGAGGACCTGGACCCCCGGCGCCTGGCGCAACAGCTCCCGGGCCCGATCGGCGGTGATCTTGCTCCGGGTTTCGATGTGGACCGCCTCGGAATGGCCGTAGATGACCGGCACCCGGGCGGCGGTGGCGTTCACCCGGATGGTGTCGTCCCCCATGATTTTCCGGGTCTCCCACACCATTTTCATCTCTTCCCTGGTGTAGCCGTTGTCCATGAAAACGTCGATGTGCGGCAGGACGTTGAACGCGATCTGCTTGGGGTAAACCCTGGCTTGGACAGGGCGGCCGTTCAGCGCCTGCCCGCTCTGCTGCACCAGCTCGTCGATCGCCGGCTTGCCGGTGCCGGAGACCGCTTGGTAGGTGGCGACGTTGATGCGCTCGATGCCCACGGCATCGTGGATGGGCTTCAACGCGACCAGCAGCTGGATGGTCGAGCAGTTCGGGTTGGCGATGATCCCGCGATTCTTGTACTGCGCGATCGCCTGCGGATTGACCTCGGGGACGACCAGCGGGATGTCCTTGTCATACCGGAACTGGCTGGTGTTGTCGATCACGATACAGCCGGCGGCGGCGGCCTTTGGCGCGTAAACCTTCGAGACCGCTGCGCCGGGCGAGAACAGCCCGATCTTCACCTTCGAGAAATCGAACGTCGCGAGGTCCTGGACCTCGAGCTCGGTGTCGCCGAAGTCGACGAACTCGCCGGCCGAGCGGCTGCTGGCGATGGCGTAGACCTTCCCGTAAGGGAATTTGCGCTGGACCAGCACCTTCAGCATTTCCTCGCCGACCGCGCCGGTGGCGCCGACCACCGCAACCTCGAATGTCTTGCTCATAGCTCCTGTACCACCGCGTTCCCCATCTCACCCGTGGACGCGACCCGCTCCGCCGGGCGCGCAATATCTTTGGTTCGCAGGCCGGAAGCAAGCACTTTCTTCACGGCGTTCTCGACCCGGCCCGCCAGGTCGCCACGCTTCAGGCTGTAGCGCAGCAGCATCGCCACCGACAGGATCGTCGCGAGCGGGTTGGCGACGCCCTGGCCGGCGAGGTCCGGTGCGCTGCCGTGCACCGGTTCGTACAGCCCGCGACCCTGTGCATCGAGCGAGGCCGAGGGCAGCATGCCGATCGAGCCGGTCAGCTGCGCGGCGATGTCGGACAGGATGTCGCCGAAGATGTTGCCGGTGACGACCACGTCGAACTGCTTCGGCGCGCGCACCAGCTGCATCGCCGCGTTGTCGACGTACAAATGGCTCAGCGCGACGTCGGCGTAATCCAGGCTGACGCGCTCGGCCACCGCCCGCCACAGCTGCGAGGACTCCAGCACGTTGGCCTTGTCGACCGAGCAGACCTGCTTGCGGCGCAGCCGCGCCAGGTCGAACGCGCTGCGCACGATGCGCTCGATCTCCGGCTCGCTGTAGCGCTCGGTGTTGATGCCAACGCGTACGCCGTCCTCCGTAACGATGCCGCGCGGCGTGCCGTAATAGATGCCGCCGGTCAGTTCGCGCACGATCAGCAGGTCGAGCCCGCGGAGCACTTCAGCCTTCAGCGTCGAGGCGTCGGCCAGCTCATCGAAGCACAGCGCCGGTCGCAGGTTGGCGTACAGGCCCAGTGCCGAGCGGATCTTCAGCAGGCCCCGCTCGGGCCGGATGTCGCGCTCGAGCGTGTCCCATTTCGGCCCGCCCACTGCGCCCATCAGGATCGCGTCGGACCGCTCGGCCCGGGCGAGCGTCTCGCGCGGCAGCGGCTCGCCGTGGGCGTCGATCGCCGCGCCGCCGATCAGGCCGTGCTCGAACTCGGCGTCGAGGCCGTGGCGCTGTTTCAGCGCCACCAGCACCTTGGACGCCTCGGCCACGACTTCGGGGCCGATGCCATCGCCCGGCAGGATCAGGATCTTCGCGGTCATGTCAGTCGAACAGCCAGGGCGCCTCGGTCCGGCGACGCGCTTCGTAAGTACGGATGGCGTCCGCGTGCTGCAGCGTCAGGCCGATTTCGTCGAGCCCTTCGAGCAGCTTGTGCTTGAGGTCGGGCGCGATCTCGAAACGCGCCACCTCCCCCGCCCACGCCACCCGCTGCGACGCCAGGTCGACCGTCAGGCTCACGGCGGGATCCTTCGCGACCGCGGCGAACAGCCGGTCGATCACGGGCGCCGGCAGCGCGACTGCGAGCAGCCCGTTCTTGCTGCAATTGCTGAAAAAAATATCGGCGAAACTCGGGGCAATCACGGCGCGGAAGCCGTAATCGGCCAGCGCCCAGACGGCGTGCTCGCGCGAGGAGCCGCAGCCGAAGTTGTCGCGCGCCAGCAGGAGCTTCGCGCCGCCGTGCTGCGGCCGGTTCAGCACGAAATCCGGGTTCGGCTTGCGCGTGGTCGGGTCGACCGACAGGTCGCCCGGCGTCAGGTAGCGCCAGTCGTCGAACAGGAACGGGCCGAACCCGGTGCGGCGGATCGACTTGAGGTACTGCTTCGGAATGATCGCGTCGGTGTCGACATTCGCGCGATCCAGCGGCGCCGCCGTGCCGGTCACGCTGGTGAAGGGCTTCATGCGAACGCCCTCACGTCCACGAAGCGCCCGGCGATGCCGGCGGCCGCCGCCATCGCGGGGGACACCAGGTGCGTGCGCCCGCCCTGCCCCTGCCGTCCTTCAAAATTTCGGTTGCTGGTCGAGGCGCAGCGCTCGCCCGGCTCGAGCCGGTCGGCGTTCATCGCCAGGCACATCGAGCAGCCGGGCTCGCGCCATTCGAAGCCGGCCTCGCGAAAGATCGCGTCGAGACCTTCGGCCTCGGCCTGACGTTTCACCAGCCCCGATCCCGGCACCACCATCGCGAGCTTCACGCTTGCCGCCTTGCGCCGGCCACGAACGACCTGCGCCGCCGCGCGCAAGTCCTCGATGCGTGCGTTGGTGCACGAGCCGATGAACACCTTGTCGATGTCGATTTGGTCGATCCGGGTGCCGGCGGACAGACCCATGTAGGCCAGCGCGCGCTGCCAGCCTTCGCGCCGCACCGCATCCGGCGCGCTGGCAGGATCCGGCACGCGCCCGCCCACCTCGACCACCATCTCGGGCGAAGTGCCCCAGGTCACCTGGGGCTGGATCGCCGCGGCATCGAGCTCGAGCTCCCGGTCGAAGCGTGCGCCCGCGTCGCTGCGCAGCTCGCGCCAGTGCGCGACGGCGCGGTCCCATCGCCCGCCTTGCGGCGCGAACGGCCGGCCTCGCAAATACTCGATCGTCTTGTCGTCGACCGCGACCAGGCCCGCCCGGGCGCCGGCTTCGACGCTCATGTTGCAGACCGTCATGCGGCCCTCCATCGACAGCGCCTCGATCGCTTCGCCGGCATATTCGACGGTGAAGCCGGTTCCGCCGGCAGTGCCGGTGCGGCCGATGATCGCCAGCACGATGTCCTTGGCCGTCACGCCCGTGCCCAGGCGCCCGTTCACGGCAATGCGCATCGACCTGGATTTCTTCAGCACCAGGCACTGCGTGGCGAGCGCGTGCTCGACGTCGCTCGTGCCGATGCCGAAAGCCAGCGCACCGAAGGCGCCGTGCGTGGAGGTGTGCGAGTCGCCGCATACGATCGTCATGCCCGGCAGCGTCGCGCCCTGCTCCGGCCCCACCACGTGCACGATCCCCTGGCGCACGTCGGCCAGGCCGAACAGCTTCACGCCGTAGTCCCGGCAGTTGCTTTCCAGCGCCTGCACCTGCTCGCGCGAGATCGGGTCGGCGATGCCGCGCGCGCGGTCGGTGGTCGGCACGTTGTGGTCCGGGACCGCCAGGTTGGCGGCGACCCGCCAGGGCTTGCGGCCGGCGAGGCGCAGCCCGTCGAAGGCCTGCGGGCTGGTGACCTCGTGGACCAGATGACGGTCGACGTAGACCAGCGCCGCGCCGTCGCCGAGCTCGCGCACGACGTGCGCGTCCCAGATCTTGTCGTAGAGGGTCCGTCCGCTCATGCGCCGAATCCTAGGCCCCGGCTATTAATAACTCCAATGAATCCTTTTCATTTATCCCATTCCTATAGGTTATGATCCAACGATGGATGCCGACAGCCTCGCCGCCTTCCTGGAGATCGCGGACGCCGGATCGTTCTCGGCCGCCGCCGAGCGCTTGCACCTGTCGCAGCCCGCCATCAGCAAGCGCATCGCCGGCCTGGAGGAACGGCTGGCAGCTCGGCTGTTCGATCGCATCGGCCGGCGCGTCCTGCTGACCGAGGCGGGCCGCACGCTGCTGCCGTACGCGCAACGCGTGCGCGAGGACCTCGAGGACGGCCGCCGCGCCCTGTCGCACCTGTCGCCGCAGCTGCGCGGGCGGCTGACGCTGGGGACGAGCCACCACATCGGCCTGCATCGCCTGCCGGTCGAGCTGAAGTCCTTCGCGCACGATCACCCGGACGTCGACCTCGACATCCAGTTCATGGACTCGGAAGTCGCCTGCGAAGCGGTGCTGGCCGGCAAGCTGGAGCTCGGCATCGTCACGCTGCCGAACACGCCGCTGCCGGGTCTCGAATCGCAGCTGATCTGGCAGGACCCGCTGGCGGTCGTGGTTTCGCCCGAACACGCGCTGGCGAAGCGCCAGCGCGTCACGCCGGCCGAGCTCGCGCGGCACGCCGCCGTGCTGCCGGACGAAGCGACCTACACGCATCGCATCATCAAGGCCGAGCTGGCGAAGCACGGGATCCAGCCGCGCGTGCGCCTGGCGACCAATTACCTGGAGACCCTGAAGATGCTGGTCGGCATCGGCCTGGGCTGGAGCGTGCTGCCCCGCTCGATGCTGGATCGTTCGGTGCGCGCGCTGGCGATCCCGGGCTTTGCGCCAAGCCGCAGCCTCGGCGCGGTCTGGCACCGCAAGCGAACGCTGTCGGCGCCGGCGCGCCGCCTGCTGGAGCATCTTGGACGGAAGGGGCTTGGACGGAAGGGGCTTGGGCCGAAAGGGCTCGCGGCCCGGTAAACTCCGCGCACGACAAGCCAAGGAGTGCCCATGCACTACGTTCGCGCGTTCGTCGCAGGCTTCCTGTCCACGATGTTCTTTCACCAGGGCATGATCGGGCTGTTCTACCTGGCGGGCGTCTTCCAGCGCGCACCCTGGAGCCTGGCGGCCACAGAGCCGCTGGGCGTGCCTTATGTGCTTTCGCTGGCTTTCTGGGGTGGCGTCTGGGGCATTCCCATCTGGTACCTGATGCGGCATGCGACCGGCACCGCGTACTGGATCCGCGCGCTGGTGTTCGGTGCGATCGGCCCGACGGTCGTCGCGATCCTGGTCGTCGCGCGGATCAAGACCGGCACTTTCGACGCCGTTACGGATGCGAAATTCTGGATCGGCGGGCTGATCGTCAACGGCGTCTGGGGCCTGGGCTTGGCGCTGCTGATGCGCGGGCTCAAGCGCGTCGGCGTCTGATCAACTTACGCGCAGCGGCTCGTCCCGCAGCCCGCGCCAGGCCACCGCCCACCCCGCCAGCGCGGCAAGGCCGGCGGCGACGAACACGGCCTCCGGCGAGACGTGCTGCCAGAGATAACCGCTGGCGAGGCTGCCAATCGAGCCACCCAGGCCGTAGGCAGCCGCGTTGTAGAAGGCTTGCCCACGCCCCTGCATCGAGCCGGGGAAATACTGCTGTACGTAGTACACCGCGAGCGCGTGGTAGGCGCCGAATGTCAGCGCGTGCGACAGCTGCAGCAACACCAGCAGCGGCAGCGAATCGACCAGCAGCGCGGTCAGCAGCCAGCGCAACGCGGTCGCCGCCAGCACGACCAGCATCAGGCGGCGCGGACCGACCGCCGCGATCAGCCGCCCCATCACCAGGAACAGCCCGACCTCGGCGATCACGGCCAGTGCCCACAGCAAACCGGCCGTGCTGCGCGCGTAGTCGTGGCGCTCGAGGAACAGCGTGAAGAAGTTGTAATACGGCGCGAAGCTGAGCTGCGACAGCAGGCACGCCGCCAGCAGTGCCTTCACCCAGGGCCGGCGTAACACATCGAGGATCGGCACCGATTCGACCGCCGCGTGCACCGGTGCCGGCGCCTCGGGCACCAGCCAGGCGGAGGCCGCCATCGCCGCGAACATCGCCCCCACCAGCCACGGCAGCGGCAGGATGCCGAGCGCGTCGAGGATCGGGCCGAGCCCCAGCACTGCCGCCACGAACCCGACCGAGCCCCACAGGCGCACGCGGCTGTAGTCGCCGCCGTGCACCTGCAGGTGGCCCAGCGCGACGACTTCGAACTGCGGCAGCAGCGCGTGCCAGAAGATCGAGTAGGCCAGCATGAAGGCACCGATGCCGACGAGGCTGTCCGAGAACGGGATGCACAGGAACAGCACCAGCGACACCAGCACCGCGCGGCGGATCATGTTGATGCGCCTGCCCGTGCTGTCGCCCCACCAGCCCCACGCGATCGGCATGAACGAGCGCGTCACGCCCATCAGCGCGTAGGCGATGCCCATTTGCGCAGCCGAGAACCCGCGCGCCTCGAGGTACGGCGACCAGTACGGCATGAACGCGCCGACCGTCGCGTAATAGAAAAAATAAAAGCCCGACAGGCGGGCATGCAGGGATTGGCTAGACGTCGTCTTCCCTCGCTTCCTTGTGGATCCGCGGCTTGCGCGAGGCCTTCTTCCCTCCGGCACTGCCGGGGATGCGCGGCGTCGGCGACACGACGTCGCCGCACTGCGCGCGGTGGCGCAGCACGTGATCCATCAGCACCAGCGCGACCATGGCCTCCGCGATCGGCGTCGCGCGGATGCCGACACAGGGATCGTGCCGCCCGGTCGTGCGGATGTCGGCGGCGCGGCCGTCGATGTCGATGGTCTTTCCCGGGATCGTGATGCTCGAGGTCGGCTTGAGCGCGATCGAGCAGCGGATGTCCTGGCCGGTGGAAATGCCGCCGGCGATGCCGCCCGAGTGGTTGGCGAGGAACCCTTCCGGCGACAGTTCGTCGCGATGCGCGCTGCCCTTTTGTTCCACTGCCGCGAACCCGTCGCCGATCTCGACGGCCTTCACCGCGTTGATGCTCATCAGCGCGTAGGCCAGCTCCGCGTCGAGCCGGTCGTACACCGGCTCGCCGAGCCCGGGCGGCACGTGGGTGGCCTCGACGTTGATGCGCGCGCCGATCGAGTCGCCTTCCTCGCGGATGCGCGTCACGTACTGCTCGAGTTCCGGCACGCGCGCCGGGTCGGGGCTGAAGAACGGATTCGCCTTGACCGCGGCCCAGCTCTTGAAGTCGATCTTCAGCGGCCCGATCTGCGCGAGGTAGCCGCGCACTTCGATCCCGAACTTCTCGCGCAGCCACTTCTTCGCGATCGCCGCCGCCGCGACGCGCACCGCCGTCTCGCGCGCGCTGGCCCGCCCGCCGCCGCGATGGTCGCGCCGGCCGTATTTCTGGATGTAGGCATAGTCAGCGTGGTTCGGGCGGAAGCTGTCCTTGATCTTTTCGTAGTCACGCCCGCGCGCATCGACGTTGCGGATCAGCAGCGCGATCGGCGTGCCGGTCGTCTTGCCCTCGAACACGCCGGAGAGGATCTCGACCCTGTCGTCCTCGCGCCGCTGCGTGACGTAGCGCGACTGTCCGGGCTTGCGCCGGTCGAGCTCCACCTGGATGTCGCTTTCGGCCAGCGCGAGGCCCGGCGGGCAGCCATCGACCACGCAGCCGATCGCAGGGCCGTGGCTTTCGCCAAAGCTCGTCACGCAGAACAGCGTTCCCAGCGTGTTACCCGACATGGTCTACGTGCCTCACGGCTCGCTCTGCCATTCGACGAGGTCGTCGCGCGAAATCACGAACACCCCGTCGCCTCCGCGCTCGAAATCCGGCCACACCACCGGGATCATCGGAAAGCGCCGTTCGAATTCTGTGACAGAACCGCCGACTTCGCACACCAGCAGGCCATCGGCCTCCAGGTGCGCGGGAGCATCGCGCAGGATGCGCGCGACGATGCCCATGCCGTCGGCGCCCGCCTCCAGCGCCCGCTTCGGCTCGTGGTGGTACTCCCGCGGCATCTTCTTCCAGCGCGCGGTCGGCACGTACGGCGGGTTGCTGACGATCAGGCCGTACTTGCGGCCCGCGACAGCGGCGAACAGATCCGACCGGATCGCGTGCACGCGCTGCTGCAGCTCGTGGCGCGCGACGTTTCGCTTCATCACGGCCAGGGCGCCGGCGTCGATCTCGATCGCGTCGACGGCGGCGTGCGGAAATGCGATCGCGCAGGCCGCCGCGATGCAGCCGCTGCCGGCGCACAGGTCGAGGATCCGCGTCGGCTCGCCACGCAGCCACGGCCGGAAGCGGTGCTCGATCAGCTCGGCGATCGGCGAGCGCGGAACCAGCACGCGCTCGTCGACGTCGAACGCGAGGCCCGCGAACCACATCTCGCCGGTCAGGTAGGCCGCCGGTTTTCGCGTTTTCACGCGTTTGCGCAGCAGCGCCGTGACCTTGCGAGTCTCGGCGGGCGTCAGCTTCGCCTCGAAGTAGGGCTTGGGCAGGTCGTGCGGCAGTTTCAGCGCCCAGGTCACCAGGTGGAAGGCCTCGTCCAGGGCATTGTCGGTGCCGTGGCCGAAGTGCAGCCGGGCGCGGCCGAACTCGGAGGCGCCCCAGCGCACCAGGTCGCGGATCGTGCGCAGGGCGGGAGTTCGCATTGGAATTCGTTAGTATGCGGGCCCGCATGGCTCCAAAACCAGTCCGCACGCTCGTGCTCGCAGCCGCCGCCCTCGCCGCTGCCGGCCTTGGCGCGTTCGCGGCCATGCGCCTGTACGCGCCGGCGAGCATGCCGCAGCCGCTTTCCGGCACCCGGCTGGACGAGCCGCGCCCGGTGGCCGCGTTCTCGCTGACCGACCAGGACGGCAGGGAATTTACCAACACCGGCCTGCAGGGCCACTGGACCTTGTTGTTCGCCGGATTCACCCACTGCCCCGACGTCTGCCCCACCACGCTGGGCCTGATGAAGCAACTGCGCCAGCGCCCGGAGCTGCGCGACCGTCCGCTCGAATACCTGTTCCTGTCGGTGGACCCGGAGCGCGACACGCCGGCGACGCTGAAGGCGTACGTGGACTACTTCGGCGGCGCCATCCGTGGCGTGACTGGAGCGCGCGACCAGATCGACGGGCTATGCGCAAGCCTGGGGCTGGCGTACGTTCGCATTCCGGGCGCCAGCGAAAGGGACTACACCGTGGACCACAGCGCCGCGCTCGTGCTGCTGGACGATCAGGGCCGGGTGGCCGGCTATTTCCAGCCCCCGCACAAGCTGGATACACTCGCCGCCGACCTTGCAGGGATCGTCGCCTCCGTCCGATGAGATTCGCCACGCTGTTCGCACTCGTGCTCGCCAGCACCGACGCCGCCGCCTGCCCGGGCCTCGCCGTCGAGAACGGCTGGGTCCGCGAAGCCCCGCCCGGGGCGATGTCCGCCGCCTACGGCAAGCTCACCAACCGCGGCAAGCACACGCTGGTCGTCGACGGTGCGCGCAGCGCCGACTTCGGCGGCGCCGGCCTGCACCGCACCGTCATCGACGACCGCGGCGTCGCCGGCATGCGCGAGGGCAGCCTGACGCTCGCGCCCGGCGCCAGCGCCGTGCTCGAGTCCGGCGGCTGGCACCTGATGCTGTCCGAGCCCACCCGCCTGCTGAAGGCGGGCGACATCGTTTCGCTGGCGTTGACCTGCGGTTCCACCGCGCGCGAGTTTGCGTTCACCGTAAAGGCTGCCGAATGACCAAAGCCGAGAGAGTCCGGGCATTCCTCGACAGGTGCTATGTCTTCCTGCACTGGCTGATGCCGACGACCTTCCTGTCGTGGCTCATGTTCCACATCGCGCAGATCCGCGCCGCGGGTTTCAAGAACGCGTTCATCGGGATCTTCGTGAAGCTGTACAAGGTGGACCTGTCGGAAGCCGAATTCGAGATCGTCAAGAGCTATCCCGACTTCAGCTCGTTCTTCACGCGCGCGCTCAAGCCCAATGCGCGCCCGATCGACCCGGATCCGGCCGTGCTGATCTCGCCGGTCGACGGCCGCATCAGCGCACTCGCGCCGATCAAGGACGGCCAGATGATCCAGGCCAAGGGCCACCTGTACACCGTCAGCGACCTGCTCGGCGGCTCCAAGGCGGCCGCGTTCTTCAACCGGGGCTCGTTCTGCACGATCTACCTCGCCCCGCACAACTATCACCGCATCCACATGCCAGCCAGCGGCAAGCTGCGCGAATGGGGCTACGTGCCGGGGCGGCTGTTCAGCGTCAGCGAGCGCGCGGTGCGCACGATCCCGCGCCTGTTCGCCCGCAACGAGCGCGTGTTCTCGATCTTCGAGACCGATTTCGGCCCGCTGGCGGTTGTCATGGTCGGAGCGCTGTTCGTCGGCAGCATGGAAACCGCCTGGAACGGCCGCGTCACGCCGCCGCATAACCACGAGGCCGGCGGCTACACGCCGATGACGCCCGTGGTGATGATGCGCGGCCGCGAGATGGGCCGCTTCAACATGGGCTCGACCGTGATCCTGCTGGCGCCGCCCGGGATGGTGGCCTGGCGCCCGCAGCTGGCGCAGAACAAGGACGTACGCATGGGCCTGGCGCTCGGCACGCTGGCCAAGATCCGCTGAGTGAACTCGCGGCGCGCGGCGCGGTCCATTCTCGCCTGAACACCCGCTGAATCCGCCCGCCGCGGCGACGCGGTAAACTTCCGCCCCACTTCCAGCGGTTCGTCCGTGACGCGCCTTTCGACTCTCCTGCTGTCCGCGCTGGTCATCGCCAGCGCCGTGCGTGCCGGCGCCGAGGCACCCGCCGTCGACCTCCCGCGCATCGGCGAGCCCGCCGACACCGCGCTGTCGCCGGCCGAGGAAAAGAAGATCGGTGCGCGCGTGACCGCGCAGCTGTATGCCTACGACTACATCCTCGAGGATCCGGAAGTCACCGAGTACATCGCGGCGCTGACCTGGCGGCTGGTCGCCGCGGCCGAGGCCGAAGCGCCGGACCTGACGGTGTTCGTCATCCGCGACCCGCGCATCAACGCCTTCGCGCTGCCGGGCGGGTTCGTCGGCGCCAACGCCGGCCTGCTGACCTCGGTGCGCAACGAAAGCGAGCTGGCGGGCGTCATGGCGCACGAACTCGCGCACGTCACCCAGCGCCACGTCGCACGCACGATGGAAGGCACCGAGACCTCCAACATCGCCACCTGGGCCGCCGTGCTGGCCGCCATCATCGCGGCGTCCGCCAACCCCGAGGTCGTGATCGCCGCGCTGTCAATCGGCCAGGCCACGACCTACCAGCGCCAGGTGAACTTCACGCGCGCCCACGAGCTCGAGGCCGACCGCATCGGCATCCGGACGATGTCGCGCGCGCACTTTGACCCGGACGCCGTCGCCACGTTCTTCGTGCGGCTCGAGCAGCAGAGCCGCCTGTACGGCAACCAGGTGCCCGAATTCCTGCGCACCCACCCCGTCAACACCACCCGCATCAGCGAGGCGCGCATGCGCGCCGCGTCGTTGCCGCATCAGAAGGTCAAGGACCCGATCGAATACGCGCTGATGCAGGCGCGCGCGCGCGTGCTCACCAGCGAGCGCCCGAGCGAGTCGGCGGACTACTTCAAGGGACAGCTCAAGGGCGCGCCGGACTCGCCCGGAAACACCTACGGCCTGGCGATGACCTACTGGCGCATGGGCGAGTACGCCCGCGCGGCGGAGACGCTGAAGAGCCTGCTGGCGGCCTACCCGCGCCAGCCGAACCTGCTGATGTTGCAGGGGCGGATCCAGTTGTCGCAGGGCGACACCACCGCAGCACTGGCGACGCTGGAAAAGAACCTCGAGCACTTCCCGCGCTATGCGCCGGCCACGCTCGAGTACGCCGACGCATTGATCGCGGCAGCCAAGCCCGACGCGGCGCGCCAGGTGCTGTTGTCGCACGAGGAGTCGCTCGGCACGCGCATGGAGACGCACCGGCTGCTGGCCTATGCCGCGCGCGATGCCGGGCACACGATCGAAGCGCTCTACCAGATGGCCAATTACCTGTTCCAGCGCGGCAACGGGCCGGGCGCGCTGGCGCAGCTCGATGCCGCGCTGCGCGTATCGTCGCTGTCGTCGCAGGAGCGCGCCCGGCTCAAGGCCAAGCGCGAGGAGATCGCCAACGCGTCTCGCGACCAGTTGCAGCGGGCCGGCCGCCAGCCGGGTGACGAGCCCTAGAGAGCTCAGGGTTTGGCCGGCGCCAACTCGTCGAGCGGCGTGATCGTCGTCCACTGCTTGCAGCTGGGGCACTGCCAGAACAGCAGCGTCGGCGCGAAGCCGCAGTGCACGCACCGGTAGGTCGGCCGCCGTTCCATCACCTTGACCATCGCCGTGCGCATGCCGTCGACCAGCGGCGCCGCCTCGCCGGCCCGCGCGCCCGCCGCCTGCAGCAGCAGGTCGAGGCCGCGCCACTGCGGCTGCTGCTGCAGCCGGTCCATCAGGTAGGCGCTCGGATCAGCGCCCTCGGCGCGCATCAGCTGCGCGCGCGCCAGCACCAGCGAGGGGTGGTGCCAGAGCTCCTCGGCTTCCTCGAGGAATGCCGCGTAACCGGCACGGTTGCCGAGCGCCTCGTGACAGCGGCGCAAAGGTTCGATCGCTTCGCCGATGAAGCGTGGATCCTGTTCGGGCACGCGGCGGTACGCCTTGATCGAGGCGGCAAAGTCTTCCCCGGCCTCATGCAGCGCACCCAGCAACAGGCTGGCGCGCACGCAATCCGGATGCTCGGAAAGCGCGCGGCCCGCCAGGCGCAGGGCTTCCGGGATGTCCTTGCGGCCCCGCGCTGCCTCGGACAACTCGCAGTAGTACTGGCCGATCAGCGGGCGCAGGTTCGCGCTCTTGACGGCCTCCAGCTGGCGCGCGGCTTCCAGCGCCTGCCGCCAGTCGCGGATCTGCTCGTATAGCGCGACCAGGGCCTCGAGCGACGTCTGCAGGAACATGCCCTGGGCGACGAGCTCCTTGAACAGCGTCTCGGCGCGGTCGATCACACCCGCCTTGAGGAAGTCGTGCGCCAGCTCGAACCGCGCCTGGTTGCGGTACAGCGGCTTCAGCCCCGACCGCGCCAGCAGGTTCTCGTGGATGCGCAGCGCGCGGTCCACCTCGCCGCGCTTGCGGAACAGGGTGCCGAGCGTGAGGTGCAGCTCGACCGTCTCGTCATCGACCTCCAGGGCCTTCACGAACGCGGCGATCGCCTGGTCCGGATCCTGATTGACCAGGTGCGTCAGGCCGGTGAGGTATTCGGAGCTGCCGCGCGAGTCCTGCTCGTGCGGCCGCGGCCAGCGACGCGCGACATACCAGCCGAGCGCCGCTCCGAGCGGCAGCATCAGCCAGGCCAGGGCGAGACTGTCAGGCATCTCTGGCCGGCGGCTGCGCGCCCGAGGTCTGGGCCAGCGGCAGCGCGCGCAGGCTCTTCAGTTCGGCGTCGAGTTGCGCGATCTGGCGCTGCTGGCGCCGGCTCTCGCGGCTCAGCGCGAACAGTCGCGCAAGATCGAGCAGCCACATGGCGACAGCACCGGCCAGGAACGCGCCGATCAACAGCCAGATCAACGGCATCTCGACCTGCCCCGCGAGGTAATGGAACGTGACCGGCGCGACGTTGTAATAGCTGAAGGCGGCACCGAAACACACGGCGCCGACGACCAGCAGGAAGAACAGTAGGCGGCCCATGGCGGGCCTATCCCGAGCGGCGCTCGTTCACTCGCTCGCGCATTTCCTTGCCGGGCTTGAAATGCGGGACGTATTTGGCCGGGATCTCGACCGAGTCGCCGGTCTTGGGATTGCGCCCCACCCGGCTTGGCCGGTAGTGGAGCGAGAAGCTGCCAAAGCCGCGAATCTCGACGCGGTCGCGCTTGGCGAGCGCTTCCGAGATCTGATCGAGGACGAGCTTGACCGCGAGCTCCACATCCTTGTGCATCAGATGGGTCTGCTTGAGGGCCAGTCGTTCAATCAGTTCCGACTTGGTCATGCGGGGCTGGGTTGGGTTGTGCTTGTAGGTGACTGACGATAAAGGAAAAAAATTCTGCGCGCAAGTCCTTGTTTTTAGGGGACTGCTTTGCAACCCATTGAAATGAAAGGCTCCAACAGCGTCCGACAGCCGCCAACAAAAAAGGGGCCTTGCGGCCCCTTTTTCGTCGTGCGGATTTGCCGCTTACTCGCCCATCTTCTCCTTGAGGATATCGCCCAGGCTGGTCTTGCCGGCGCTGGCGGTGCTGCCGCGGTATTCCTCGACGGCCTCCTGCTCCTCCTGGATCTCCTTGGCCTTGACCGACAGCGAGACGATCCGGTTCTTGCGGTCCACGCCGATGAAACGGGCCTCCAGCGTGTCGCCCTCCTTCAGGATCTTGGTCGCGTCCTCGACCCGGTCGCGCCCGAGATCGGAGGCCTTGATGTAGCCCTCGACGCCGCCCGCCAGCGTGATGTCTGCGCCGCGGATGTCGACCTTCTTGACCGTGCCCTTGACGATGCTGCCCTTCGGGTGCTC
>JBOICR010000316.1:0-1913 GCA_050740195.1 Nevskiaceae bacterium
GCAGCGCGGGTCTGACCCCATTGCGGGCGCCTATCCCGATCGGCAGAAAAATCAATTTCCCTTATCGCCTGGCCGCTCGTATCGTGGGCGGACTCTCAGGAGCCGGCCATGAAGATCGACATTGGCATCGACAGACAGCAGCGCAAAGCCATCGCCGACGGGCTGTCGCGGCTGCTCGCCGACGAGTACACGCTGTACCTCAAGACCCACAACTTCCACTGGAACGTCACGGGGCCGATGTTCAACACCCTGCACCTGATGTTCGAGACCCACTACACCGAGGCCGCACTGGCGGTGGACCTGGTCGCCGAGCGCATCCGCGCGCTGGGGATGCCGGCGCCGGGCACGTACAAGCAGTTCGCCGCGCTGTCCTCGATCGAGGAGGAGGCGGGCGTGCCGGAATGGAAGGACATGGTCAGGCAACTGGTGAAGGGCCACGAGACCTGTGTGCGCACCGCGCGCGACGTGTTCCCGGCGGCGGAGGGCGCGAACGACGAGCCGAGCTGTGACCTGCTGACGCAGCGCATGCAACTTCACGAGAAAACCGCCTGGATGTTGCGTAGTCTGCTCGAGTGAGCGTTCCCGCGACCGCCGCACGGCCGGTGCTGTCGGTCCGCCGGCTGACCATCGACCACCACGTGGCCGGGCCCTGGCCCTGGTCGCACGCCGGCCTGCTGCGCGCGGTGGACGACGTGCATTTCGACCTGCACGCCGGCGAGGCGCTCGGCATCGTCGGCGAATCGGGCTGCGGCAAGTCCACGCTGGCGCGCGCGCTGGTCGGCCTGCAGGACGCCAACTCCGGCGGCATGGTGCTCGACGGCAAGGACCTTTCACACCTCGACGATCTGCACTGGCGGCCGCTGCGGCGCGACATCCAGATGGTGTTCCAGGATGCCGTCGCGAGCCTGGATCCGCGCATGACGATCGAGCAGAGCGTCGAAGAGCCGCTGCGCTGGTTATGCCCCGAGCTCGACGCTGCCGCGCGCGCGGCCCGCGTGGCCGAGCTGCTGACCCGCGTAGGCCTCGGCGAGCTTGGCGGGCGCTACCCGCACGAGCTGACCGGCGGGCAGTGCCAGCGCGCCGGCATCGCCCGCGCGCTGGCGGTCAAGCCGCGCGTGCTGATCTGCGATGAGCCGGTGTCGGCGCTCGACACCGTCACGCAATCTCAGGTGCTCGAGCTGCTGGCGGAGCTGCAGCGCGAGCAGAACCTTGCGCTGATCCTGATCTCGCACGACCTCGCGGTCGTGCAGCAGATGTGCCGGCGCGTGCTGGTGATGTACCTCGGGCGCGTGATGGAGCAGGCCACCGCGGAGGAGCTGTTCGCGCGACCGCGCCACCCGTACACGCGCGCGCTGCTGGCGTCGGCGCCGGGCGCTGAGCCGGGCAAGCACCCGCTGCCGCTGGAGGGCGAGCTGCCCAATCCGCTGGATCCGCCGAGCGGCTGCGTGTTCCGCACGCGCTGCCCGATGGCGGACGACCTATGCGCGCGCGAGACCCCGCACCTGCGCAAGGTCGGCGAGGGCGCCTACGCGGCCTGCCACTTCGTGCAGGATCCGTCGGACACCGGCGGCGAGTCGATGCTGCGCGAAGGGACCGTCAGCAAACGCCGGCCTGCGATTCGCCCCTAGCGGCGCCGCTACTTACAGGCGGGTTTCTTCCCTGCCGCCTGCGCCTGCTCGTAGAGCGGCATCGCGACGGCCAGCCGCTTGTTCAGGCCCGCGATGCGGGTCTGGTCCGACGGATGCGTCGACAGCACTTCGGGCGGCTTGTCGCCGCCGACCGCGGACATGTTCTGCCACAGGATGGGCGCCTGGCGCGGATCGAAGCCGGCCTTGGCCATGTAGTCCAGGCCGAGCACGTCGGCTTCCGCCTCGTGCGTGCGCGAGTGCGGCAGCAGCAGGAACACGTTGGTC
>JBOICR010000317.1:0-11491 GCA_050740195.1 Nevskiaceae bacterium
GGCGCGGGCTGGGTCAGCGTCGCGACGCGCGCGGCGCATGCGGCCGCGCTGACCGCGGCGCAGCCCGAGATCATGTGTCACGGCGTCGAGGAGCCGCGCGCGCTGCACCCGCTGCTCGAGCGCGCGAGCGTCGTGGCGCTCGGACCGGGCCTGGGGCGGACCGACTGGAGCCGCGCCCTGTGGAGCGATGCGATGAGCGCGCCGCAGCCGCTGGTGGTCGACGCCGATGGCCTGAACTGGCTGGCCGAGAATCCATCGCGGCGCGAAGACTGGGTGCTGACGCCGCATCCGGGAGAAGCGGCGCGGCTGCTTGGCTGCGGCCCGGCGGACATCCAGCGTGACCGCCTCGGTAGCGCGCGCGCGTTGCGCGAGCGTTTCGGCGGCGTCTCGGTCCTGAAGGGCGCCGGAACGCTGGTGCAGGGCGAATCACTGGCACTGTGCCCGTACGGCAACCCGGGCATGGCGATCGGCGGCATGGGGGATGTCCTCTGCGGGCTGATCGCTGGCTTGCTGGCCCAGGGGCTCGGCCCCGAAAGCGCGGCGCGCGCCGGCGTGCTCGTGCATGCGCTCGCCGGCGACCGCGCCGCGGTGCGCGGCGAGCGCGGTGTCATTCCCGGCGATCTGCTCGGCGAGCTGCAGCCGCTGCTGAATCCGTCGAACGGCGGCGCATGAGCGCGCTCGTGTTGCGCTCTGCCGACGACACCACGGCGCTTGGTGCCGCAGTCGCCTCGGCGCTGTCGGGACGCGGCGGGGCCGTCATCTGCCTGCGGGGCCCGCTCGGAGCGGGGAAGACCACGGTCGCGCGCGGCGTGTTGCGGGCGCTGGGGGTCCGCGGCGCGATCCGCAGCCCGACCTACACCTTGCTCGAGCCGTACGAAATCGCGGACGGGATCGCCGGCGCGGGCCGCGGGCTGGTGCATCTGGACCTGTATCGCCTGAAAGACGAAACCGAGCTCGAGCCGTTGGGCCTGAGGGATTACCCGCCGGAGCAGTGGTGGTGGTTGATCGAATGGCCCGAGCGCGCGGCGCAGCGCCTGCCCCCGGCAGACCTCGTGATCGCGCTGGGTTACGCTCCCACGGGCCGGCGCGCCGAGCTGGGCGGCCCGCTGGCCGGGCCGGTCGCAGCGCGGTTCATGCCAGATTAATATTTAACAGTAACAATCGATCCTCAGGCATTGTTTTGATTGATAAAGTTGCCTGGTTAAGGTTCAGGGAGTATCTTGGGAGCCGGTTGGGGGTCTGGAGAACCGCGGGTGCGGGTATTGCTGGCGTTCCTGATGGCTGGTGCGGCGCTGACGGCCAATGCGGCCGAGCTGCGCGACGTGCGCTTGTGGGCGAGTCCCGACGGCACACGCGTAGTGTTCGACCTCGATTCGGCGGCGGCGCACACGGTCTTCACGCTGGAGAACCCCAGCCGCGTCGTGGTGGACCTGCGCGACACGCACCGGGCGGGGGCGCTGTCGCCGCAGGTTGACGGCAAGGGTGTGGTCCAGCGCGTGCGCTCAGGCGCCCAGGAAGGAGGGATCCTGCGCGTGGTGCTGGACCTAGGCGGCGCGGTAAAACCCAAGAGCTTCGCGCTCGCGCCCGCCGACAGCTACGGTTACCGCGTGGTCGTGGACCTCACCTCAGTGGCGCCAGCGGGTGTCGCGCCGGTAGCGCCGCCGCGTCCCGCGCTGGCGGAAAAACCGATCGTGGTTGCGATCGACGCCGGCCACGGCGGCGAAGATCCCGGCGCGCGCAGCCGCCGTGGACTGCTCGAGAAAGACGTCTCGCTTGCGATGGCGCGCCGCCTGGCGGCACTGGTGAACGCCGAGCCGGGGCTGCACGGCGTGCTGATCCGCGACGGCGACTACTACGTCGACCTGCGCGAGCGCATCGACCGGGCGCATGATGCGCAGGCCGACCTGTTCATCTCGATCCACGCCAACTCGTACCGCGATCCGACCGTGCGCGGCACGGCGGTCTATGTCCTCTCGCCCAAGGGCGCGAGCTCCGAGCACGCGGCGCTGTTGGCCAGCCGCGAGAACATGTCCGATCTTGTCGGCGGCGTCGACACTGAAACGCGCGACAACCAGACGCTCGCCGTGCTGGCCGACATCTTCCAGACCTCGGCGATGGAGGCCAGCCACGACGCGGGCGGCCGCCTGCTGGAGTCGATGTCACGCGTCAACGTGCTGCAGCGGGCGCGCGTGCAGCAGGCCTCGTTCGTCGTGCTGAAATCGGCGAGTTTCCCGTCGGTGCTGGTCGAGACCGCGTTCCTGACCAACGAGCGCGAAGAGCGGCTGCTGCGAGATCCGGCGTACCAGGACAAGCTCGCGCGCTCGATGCTCGAAGGCATCAAGGGCTACTTCAAGAGTTACCGGCCACTGCACCAGGTCGCCCAGGACAACTCCGGCGGCGGGCTGCAGCCCGTCTCGATGAACGGGGCCGCGGCGCGCTGATCGCGGCATCGCGTGGGCCATAATGAGGCCCATGCCCATCCAGGTCCTTCCCGAGCAACTGGTCAACCAGATTGCCGCCGGCGAAGTCGTCGAGCGCCCGGCCGCGGTCGTGAAAGAGCTGGTCGAGAACAGCCTCGACGCCGGGGCGCGCCGCATCGAGGTGGAGGCCGAGCTGGGCGGCCTCACCCGCATCCAGGTGCGCGACGACGGCCGCGGCATCGCCCGCGACGAGCTGGCGCTCGCCCTGACGCGCCACGCGACCAGCAAGATTGCGTCGCTGGCCGATCTCGAGCGGGTGCGCTCGCTCGGCTTTCGCGGCGAGGCGTTGCCCAGCATCCTGTCGGTGTCGCGCCTGTCGCTGGTGTCGCGCGCCGGCGAGGACACACACGGCTGGCGGGTCGGCGGCGAGGGCGGCCTGTCCGGCGCGGCGGCCGAGCCGGCGCCGCATCCGGCGGGAACCACGGTCGAAGTGCGCGACCTGTTCTTCAACACGCCCGCACGGCGCAAGTTCATGCGTGCGGAGTCCACCGAATTCCGCCACGTGGACCAGGCGCTGCGGCGCATCGCGCTGGCGCGCTTCGACACGACGTTCGCGCTTCGACACGGCGCGCGGAAGGTGCTGGACCTGCCGGTCGCGGCAACCGCCGGGGCGCAGGCCCAGCGCGTCGCGCAGGTCACCGACGAGGCGTTCCTCGCCAACACGCTGGAACTCGATGAATCGAGATTGGGACTGCGGCTGCGCGGCTGGATCGCACTGCCGAGTTTCTCGCGCGCGCAGCCCGACCTGCAGTACTTCTACGTCAACGGCCGGCCAGTGCGCGACAAGCTGGTGGGCCATGCGCTGCGTCGCGCCTACGCCGACGCCTTGCACAGCACGCGCTTCCCGGCGTTCGTGCTGTACCTCGAGCTCGACCCCGCGCGCGTCGACGTCAACGTGCACCCGGCCAAGGTCGAAGTGCGTTTCCGCGACGCCTCGGTCGTGCACGGCTTCATCTTCGGTGGCGTGCACCAGGCGCTGCGGCGGGTGCGACCCGATCCTTCCTCCCACCATCAAGTGCACGTCGACCGCGCGACGGGCGAGATTCGCGGGCAGGACTCCTTCCGGTATGGCCCGGGCGTGTACGGGCAGGGAATCCGGCTCGGCGAAGCGGCGCCGGATCCGAGCGACTTTGCGGAGGTCCGCCAGGAGCGAGGGGCCGGCGCCGCTTCGCCGGGCTCCGAGGAACATCCGCTCGGGCACGCGCTCGCCCAGCTCAACGGGATTCTCATCCTGGCCGAGAACCGGCGCGGCCTGGTTCTGGTCGACATGCACGCGGCCCACGAGCGAGTGCTCTACGAGCGGCTCAAGCAACAGCTGCGCAGCGGCAGCGTCGTCTCGCAGACATTGCTCGTGCCGGTGGTGGTCGCAGTGCCCGAGGATGTGGCCGAGCAGGCCGAAGCGCAGCGCGAGAGCCTGCGCCAGCTCGGGCTCGACCTGGATCGCGCCGGGCCGCAGACGCTGACCGTGCGGGCGGTGCCGCCGCTTCTGGCGGACTCCGACCTCGCTGCCTTCGTACAGTCGCTGCTCGGCACCGTCGAGCAGGACAGCCACCGGCATTTCGCCGACCTGGTCGAGGCGCAGCAGCGGGTGCTCGCCGACATGGCGTGCCGCGCCGCCGTGCGTGCCGGCCGCGAACTGACGCTGGCCGAGATGGACGCGCTGCTTCGCGACATGGAGCGGACCGAACTGTCCGGGCAGTGCAACCACGGCCGGCCCACCTGGGTGCAGGTCACGCAGGAGGAGCTCGACCGGCTGTTCCTGCGCGGGCGTTGAGATGCAGCCCGCCGTCCTGGTGATGGGCCCGACTGCGTCGGGCAAATCGCAACTCGCGCTCGCGCTGTGCGAGCAATTGCCCTGCGAAATCGTCAGCGTCGATTCGGCGCAGGTCTATCGCGGCATGGACGTCGGTACCGCCAAGCCGGACGCGGCGACGCGCGCACGCGTGCCGCACCACCTGATCGACCTGTGCGATCCCGCGGAGGCTTACTCGGCAGCGCGATTCTGCGCCGGCGCCACTCACGCCGTGGCCGAGGTGCGCGCGCGCGGACGGATTCCACTGCTGGTCGGCGGCACCATGCTCTATTTTCGCGCGCTGCAGCAGGGGCTCAGCGACCTGCCGGCGGCGGACGCCGGCTTCCGCGCGGCGCTGGCGCAGGAGGCGGCGCGCGTGGGATGGCGGGCGCTGCACGCACGGCTCGCGAGCGTCGATCCGGCGACAGCAGCGCGGCTGCACCCGAACGATGGGCAGCGCGTCCAGCGCGCGCTCGAAATCCACCAGCGCAGCGGCACGCCGGCGAGCGGTCATGCGCCGCCGGTGGGTGGCGGACTCGACGGCCCCGTCGTCAAGCTCGCGCTGAATCCGCCCGAGCGCCGCGTACTGCACGCGCGAATCGCGGAGCGGTTCCACGCGATGATGCGACACGGATTCCTCGACGAAGTCGCGCGCCTGCGCGCACGCGGGGATCTCTCGCCGGACCTGCCGTCCATGCGCGCGGTGGGCTATCGCCAGCTGTGGGCGCACCTCGATGGTGACGGCGACGCGGCGACGGCGGTCGATCGCGGCATCGCGGCGACGCGGCAGTTCGCCAAGCGCCAGCTGACATGGCTGCGTTCCGAGCGAAATCTCGAATGGTTCGACCCGGCCGCGCCGGATTTCGTTGCGCGGGCGATGGAGCTGATCCGGCAGGCTGGTGCCGGGTCGGGGTGTTAGACTTACCAATCCGTCAGAGCGCCACAAGGCGCCGGCGCCCACACCCAAAACACCCGCATCATCGAACAAGGGGAAGACAACAATGTCCAAGGGCCAGACCCTGCAAGAGCCTTTTTTGAACGCCTTGCGCAAGGAACGCGTACCGGTTTCGATTTACCTCGTGAACGGCATCAAGCTGCAGGGGCAGATCGAGTCCTTCGACCAGTTTGTCGTGCTGCTGAAGAACAGCGTCAGCCAGATGGTCTACAAGCACGCCATCTCCACCGTCGTGCCGGCGCGCGCCGTGCACGTGGAGAGCGGCGACGATCACGACGCCCAACCGCCCGGGATCTGAACCGCAGCTGATGCCCCTGCATGTTTGAGCGCCCGCCGCCGGGCGAGAAGGCCGTCCTGGTCCACCTGGCGTTCCCGAGGACCGACTACGACGCGGACCGCCGCGAGTTCGTCGAGCTCGCGCGCTCGGCCGGCGCGGACGTGAAGGCGGTGATCGGCGGGCGGCGCGTCAAGCCGGACGCGAGCTTCTACATCGGCACCGGCAAGGCCGACGAGGTCGCGGCGGCGGCGCGCGGCGGCGGCGCCGAGCTGGCGGTGTTCAACCACGAGTTGTCGCCCAGCCAGGAGCGCAACCTCGAGAAGCGCATCCAGGCGCGGGTGCTCGACCGCACCGGGCTGATCCTGCAGATTTTCGCGCGTCGCGCGCGCTCGCACGAAGGCAAGCTGCAGGTCGAGCTGGCGCAGCTGCAGCACCTGTCGACGCGCCTGGTGCGCGGCTGGACGCATCTGGAGCGCCAGCGCGGCGGCGGCATCGGCATGACCGGCCCGGGCGAGACGCAGCTCGAGCTCGATCGGCGCCTGATCGGGCGGCGTATCGCGACGCTGAAGAAGCGGCTCGAGCTGGTGCGGCGGCGGCGCGAGCAGAATCGCCGCGCGCGCGCCAAGAGCGAGATGCCGACGGTCTCGCTGGTCGGGTACACCAATGCCGGCAAGTCGACGCTGTTCAACACGCTGACCGGCGCGAAAACCTACGCCTCGTCGCAGCTGTTCGCGACGCTGGACCCGACGCTGCGCCGGATCGAGCTGCCGGGCAGCCGCGCCGCGGTGCTGGCCGACACCGTCGGCTTCGTGCGCGACCTGCCGCACGACCTGGTCGCGGCGTTCCGCGCGACCCTTGAGGAGTCGCGCGAGGCGAGCCTGCTGCTGCACGTGATCGACGCCGCCGACCCGGAGCGCGACGCGCGCGTCGGGCAGGTGGAGGCCGTGCTCGCTGAAATCGGCGCCGAAACCGTCCTGCGCCTGGACGTCCTGAACAAGATCGACCTGAAGGCCCGGGAGCGCCCGCGCATCGAGCGCGACGGATCGGGCCGGCCGGTGCGGGTCCATGTCTCGGCATTGACCGGCGCGGGGCTGGACCTGCTCGGCAAGGCGGTAGCCGAGCTGCTCGGCCCCGAAGTCGAGGAGCACCGGCTGACCCTGCCGACGACGGCGGCGCGGCTTCGCGCGCAGCTGTTCGAGCAGGGTGCGGTGCAGTCCGAGAAAGTGCTGGCCGACGGCCGTTTCCGCCTGCTCGTCGTGATGCCGCGCGAGCGCCTGCGCCGCGCGCTGCACGAGGCCGGGCTGCCGGGACTCTTGTAAACTCGGCGCTCGCGAATCTCGCGGAGGAGTTGAAGCACGTGGCGTGGAATGAACCTGGCGGCGGAGGCCGCGATCCCTGGAATTCCGGCGGGCGCCGTCCCGGTGACGGCAACATGCCGGATGTCGACCAGGTGCTGGAGCGGTTGAAGGCGCGGTTCAAGGGCAAGGGTCCGCATCCCGGCGGGCTGTCGTCGGGCGGTGCCGGCCTGCTGGCCGGCGCGCTGGTAGTGCTGTGGGGGCTGTCGGGCGTCTACAGCGTGGACGCGCAGGAGCGCGCCGTCGTGCTGCGCTTCGGTGCGTACGTGGCGACCGCCGAGCCGGGTCTGAGCTGGCGCTATCCGTGGCCGGTCGAGTCGGTGGAGAAGGTCAACGTCACGCAGGTGCGCCAGGTGGCCGAGCGCTCCGACATGCTGACGCAGGACGAGAACATCATCGACGTGGAGCTGAAGGTGCAGTACCGGGTCAGCTCGGCGCAGGAATACCTGGTCAGCCAGGCCGATCCGGACGCGACGCTGCGCCAGGTCACCAAGAGCGCGGTGCGCGAGGTGGTCGGCCGGTCCAAGCTGGACTACGTGCTCAGCGGCGAGGGCCGCCAGGACGTGTCCGATCAGACGCTCCAGATCCTGCAGGAGCGGCTCGATGCCTATAAGTCCGGCCTGGTCGTTACCGAGGTCAACTTCCAGAACGTGCAGGCGCCCGAAGCCGTCCAGGACGCCTTCCTCGACGCGACCAAGGCGCGCGAGGACCAGGAGCGCCTGAAGAACGAGGCCGAGGCCTACGCCAACGACCGTCTGCCGAAAGCCGGCGGCCAGGCCGCGCGCCAGCGCGCCGAAGCCGTGGCCTACCGCGATCAGCGCATCGCCGAAGCCGCGGGCGAAGCCGACCGCTTTACCAAGGTCCTGGCTGAATACCGCAAGGCGCCGCGCGTGATGCGCGACCGCATGTACCTTGAAACCATGAGCGACGTGCTCGGCAACACCACCAAGGTGATCGTGGACGTCGACCGCAACGGGCCGATGATCTACCTGCCGCTCGATCAGTTGAACCGCGCCACGCGAGCCGGCGAGCCCGGCGACGCGGCGCCATCGACCGGCGCAGGCGCCCGCTCCGGCACGCCGTCCGGCGACTCGCGCACGCGCGAGCGGGGAGGGCGCTGATGGGCAACCGCCAGATGCTGGGCTCCGCGCTGATCGGTTTTGCGCTGATTACGCTGCTGAATTCCGTGTACGTCGTGGACCTGCGCCAGCGCGCGCTGGTGCGCCAGTTCGGCGAGATCGTCGGCACGGCATACGAGCCCGGCCTGCACTTCAAGATCCCGTTCGTGCAGGACGTGCTGACGTTCGATGGGCGCATGCTGACGCTCGACAACCAGACCGAGAGCTTCCTGACGCTAGAGAAGAAGAACGTCAAGGTCGACTTCTTCGTTAAGTGGCGTATCGCCGACACCGGCCAGTACTACCGGGCGACGGGCGGCGACGAGTCGGTGGCGATGGACCGCCTCGCGGCGAGCATCAACCGTGGGCTGCGCGACCAGTTCGCCAGCCGCACGATCCAGCAGGCGCTGTCGAGCGCGCGCGGCGAAGTGACCAAGGCGCTCGAGCAGACCGTGCAGGAGGTGCAAGTCTCGCTGGGCCTCAGCATCGTCGACGTGCGGGTCAAGCGCATCGACTTTCCGGACGACGTGCGCGACAAGGTCTACGACCGCATGCGGGCCGAACGCACGCGGGTTGCGGCCGAGTGGCGCGCCAAGGGTGCCGAGCAGGCCGAGAAAATCCGCGCCGAAGCCGACCGCGCGGCGACGGTCACCGTCGCCGACGCCTACGGCGACGCCGAACGCACGCGCGGCGAGGGCGACGCCAAGGCGGCCGAGATCTACGCACGGGCTTACGGCCAGGACCCGGAGTTCTACCGGTTCTACCGTTCGCTGATCGCCTACCGCGAGACGATGCGCGGCAAGGACGTGCTGGTGATCGAGCCGGACAGCGAGTTCTTCCGCTACTTCAAGAGCCCGGGCGGCAGCGCGCCCAAGTAACAGGACATGACCCATGGACACGCCGCTGTGGCACGACCTCGTGCGCGCGTTCGGGCTGGTGCTGGTCCTGGAAGGCGCTTGGCCGTTCCTGTCGCCGGCGCGCTGGCGTAACGCCCTGCTGCGGATCTCGTCGCTGGATGACCGGCTGCTGCGCAGCTTCGGCCTGGCCATGATGATCTGCGGCGTCGTCGTCCTGCAGGTGGCCTGACGTGTCGAAGGGGTGGCTGCCGGAAGGCATGGACGAATGGCTGCCGCCGCTGTCGTGGCGACAGGAAGAATTGCGCCGGGCGCTGCTGGACCTGTACCGCCGGCGCGGCTACGAGCTGATCCTGACGCCGCTGGTCGAGCACCTCGACGCGCTGCTGACCGGCACCGGCTCCGACCTCGAGGCACAGACCTTCAAGCTGACCGACCCGGCCAGTGGCCGCCTGCTCGGCCTGCGGGCGGACATGACGCCACAGGCCGCGCGCATCGCCGCGCGGCGCTACGCCGACCGGAAAGTCGTGCGCCTGTGCTATCTCGGAACGGTGCTGCGCGCGCGGCCGGATTCACCGGGTGGCCCGCGCGCTCCGCGGCAGGTCGGCTGCGAGCTGTTCGGCGAGTCCTCCATTGCCGGCGACCTCGAGATCCTGCAGGTCATGCTCGAGACGCTCAAGCGCGCCGCCGTGCCGAACGTGCACCTGGACCTGGGCCACGTCGGCATCTATCGCGCGATCGCCGCGAAGCTCGAACTCGGGGCCGAGGACGAGGCGGCGCTGTTCGGCATCCTGCAGCGCAAGTCGCAGCCCGACCTCGGGCAGTTCGCGCGCGCCCAGCGCCTGGCCGGCAAGCCGCTCGACGCGCTGGCACAGCTGATGGACCTGCACGGCGACGTCACGGTGCTGAAGCGGGCCGAGACCACGCTCGGCAGGCTCGGCGCGGCAGTGGAGCAGTGCCTCGAGACGCTTGCGCAGACCGTCCGCGCGCTCAAGCGCAAGTTCCCCAAGGTGCCGGTGCACGTGGACCTCGCCGAGCTGCGCGGTTACCGCTACCAGACCGGCATGGTGTTCGCGGCGTTCGCCCCGGGCCATGGCCGTGAGCTGGCGCGTGGCGGGCGCTACGATGGCGTCGGCCGCGAGTTCGGGGTGCCGCGGCCAGCGACGGGATTCTCCGCCGACCTCAACGAATTGCTGCGACTGAGCACGAAGAACTAGACATGGGAAAGACTGTCGTTGTCATCGGGGCCCAGTGGGGAGATGAAGGCAAGGGCAAGGTGGTCGACCTGCTGACCGACCGGGTGCAGGCCGTAGTTCGCTTCCAGGGTGGCCACAACGCCGGCCACACGCTGGTCATCAAGGGCCAGAAGATCGCATTGAACCTGATTCCCTCGGGGATCATGCGCGAGGGCGTCGCCTGCCTGATCGGCAACGGCGTGGTGCTGTCGCTGCCGGACCTGCTGCGCGAGATCGAGAAAGTGGAGAAGACCGGCACCTCGGTGCGCGGGCGGCTGAAGATCTCCGAGGCGACGCCGCTGGTGCTGCCGGTGCACGCGCGGCTCGACCAGGCGCGCGAGAAAGCGCGCGGCGAAGCCAAGATCGGCACCACCGGCAAGGGCATCGGCCCGGCCTACGAGGACAAGGTCGCGCGGCGCGCGGTGCGGGTCGGCGACCTGTTCCACCGCGTGCAGCTCGCCGCCAAACTGGGCGAGCTGCTGGAGTTCCACAACTTCGTCCTGAAGAACTACTTCCATCAGGAACCGGAGGACTTCCAGAAGACACTGGATGACCTGCTGGGTTACGCCGAGCAGATCCGGCCGATGGTGGCCGACGTGACCGAGCTGCTGCGCCTGAACCTGGCGCGCGGCGACAACGTGCTGTTCGAGGGCGCGCAGGGCGCCTTGCTCGACGTCGACCACGGCACCTATCCGTTCGTGACATCGAGCAACACAACCGCCGGCGGCGCAGCCACCGGCTCGGGCGTCGGTCCGCGCAACTTCGATTACGTGCTCGGCATCATCAAGGCCTACGCCACGCGCGTCGGCAGCGGACCGTTCCCGACCGAGCTCAACAACGAGACCGGCGAACACTTGCGCAAGAAGGGCGACGAGTACGGCACCGTCACGCGCCGGCCGCGACGCTGTGGCTGGTTCGACGCCGTCGCGGCGCGCCGCTCGATCTTCCTGAACTCGATGTCCGGGCTGGTGGTGACCAAGCTCGACGTCATGGACGAGTTGCCGACGGTGCGCATCTGCACCGGTTACAACGTAGACGGCAAAACCGTCGACACCGTGCCGATCGGCGCCGAGGGCCTGGCGAAAGTGGAGCCGGTCTACGAGGACATGCCGGGGTGGCAGTCGAGCACGGTCGGCGTGACCCAATACGACAAGCTGCCTTCGAGGGCGCGTGCGTACCTCAAGCGGCTCGAAGTGGTCAGCGGCGCCGAGGTCGCGATCGTCTCGACCGGCCCGGACCGCGAGCACACGATCGTCCTTCGTAACCCGTTCGACTGACGCGCTCCCTCGAAGGAGCGGGTCGGGTGGCCCCAGGCCGCTTTCGTCGGGACCGGTGTGCCCGTCTCGCTGCGCTTTTACTTTCGCGATCCGGGCACACCGGTTCCGGGAGCGGGGTCGGTGTGGCTCCCGCAGGGGAATCAAGCGC
>JBOICR010000318.1:0-4455 GCA_050740195.1 Nevskiaceae bacterium
AATTCGCGCACGATCGCGCGAAACCGGACCGACTCGGTCACGAGCATGCGCAGCGCGATCAGCAACCGTCGCAGCGTCATGCCACGCTCGTAGCGCCCGAAGAAACCGACGCGCCGGAAATCAAAACCTTCTTTCTGCAGCAGCGGCTCGATCGCGTTCCTGCCGTAGGTGGCTTCGGTCACGAACAGGATCGTCGCGCCGCGCGCTCGCATGGCCCGCATCAGCCCGATCGTCGCGCGCTCCATGCCGAACACGGGAATCGAGCCGAACACCACGAGGATCCGCGTGCCTGCGAGCGACGCGTCCACGGGCTCAGCCTCGCTCGCGCAACGCCGCGACCGCGGCGATGACCTGCGCGGCCGCGTGGGCCGGCGCGAACTGCGCCACCGCGGCATCCAGCGCAGGCTCGACCTGCGCGACCGGCGTGCTGGCGGCAGCTTCCAGCGCCCGCGCGAGCGCCGCGATGTCGCCGGCCGGGTAGACGCGCACTGCCGGCGCATGGGCCGCGAAGTCGGCAGCGCAGCCCGCGCCGCTCGACACGATGGCCGGGCAGCCCGCGGCCAGCGCCTCGTTGACCACCATCCCCCACGTTTCGGCCGCCGAGGGCAGCACCAGCACGTCAGCGGCAGCGAGCCAGTCCGGCAGCTCGCTCTGGTTGCGAAAGCCCGCGAAGCGCGCGTTCACGCCGAGTTCACCGGCGCGGCGCGCGAGGCCTTCGGCCAGCGGCCCGCTGCCGACGAAAACCGCCTGCGCGCGCGACGGCAGCCGCGCGGCAGCGAGCGCCTCGAGCAGGTCACCGGGCCGTTTCAGCCCGATCAGCCGGCCGACGAACACCGCAATGAACGAATCCGCGGGCAGCCCCAATCCCGCGCGCAGTGACGCGCGAGCCTGCGCGGACCGCGCGCGCGACCGGGCGAAGCGCTCGACATCCACCGTGTGAGGGCAAACGAAAATCCGCGTGACCGCCACGCCATGGCTGCGCAAATACTCGCTCGACCGCACGCCGGCCGCCAGGTAACCGGAGAAACGCCGCAGCGCAAGCGTCCGCAGCGCGCGACGCGGCGCGGAGTCCGCCGGGCGGCTACGCGAATCGGTACGCGCCAGCACCGGAATGCCCTGCCGGCGGGCGGCGCGCAGGGCCTGCCAGTACACGAGCAGGTTCCAGCCACCGAGTACTACGGTGTCCGGCCGCTCGCGCTCGATCAGCGGCGCGACCTCGGCGCTGCGGCATCGCCAGAAGCGCTCGATCGATGGCTGTCGCGACGAAGGCGCCAGAAAAACACTGCGATACCCGCTCAACAGGTTGACGTCCCAGTCGAACGCGATGCCGTAACCGGCATTGCCCTGCTGCGCCGCGGACTGGCGGTGGGCGTAGGCCACGAGCAGGTCGCAGCGCCGCGCCAGCTCGCGAAACAGCGGCGCCTGGTACTGGATCGGATGGCTGGCGAGCCACAGCACTTTCATGGGCAGTTTCATGCGGCCGCCACTTCGTCGAAGATCGCGGCGAGGCGCGCGGTCATGCCGGCGGCCTCGAATCCGGGCACGGCGCGCGGCTGCGTGGCGGCCAGGTTCGCGCGATCCACGTCGAACCAACGACGCTGCAAGGCTTCGATGACCGCGCCCTCGCCCGCCTCGCGCGCGAACGGCACCAGCACGGCGCCCGGCAGTTCCGCGGCGCGCGCGTGCGCGGGACTGCGCGCGTGCAGGATGCCGAGCACCGGTTGGCCCGAGGTCACGCACGTCATGAGTTTCGACGGGTTGTAGGCAGCGTCGTCGGATCCCGGGACGAGCAGCGCTTCGGCACCCCGCATCAGGCGCAGCGCCTCCAGATAGCCGACGCGCTGGGGCGTCTCGACGACCTGATCGGAGACGCCACAGCGCGCAGCGAGAGCCGCGATCGTGCCGTGTTCACGCCCAGCGGGTGCGTAGCTCGTGCCGACGAACCACAGCGCAAGGTCGCTCCAGCGGCCGGGGTTTCCCGCGCGCGCGTTCGCAAATGCCTTGAACAGGCAGGTCAGGCTGAACTCGAGGTCCGCCCCGCCGCGCCCGGCGCACAACCAGTAGCGCGGCCGCGGCGCCGGCATGACCGCGGGCTGCCGCGCGGCGAGCGCGAAGTCGTCGAGCGACGCGGCAAACGGAATCTCGGTCACCGGCGCGATCGCGCCATAGCGATCCCGCAACGCATCGCCGTAGGCGCGCGACACCGTTACGTGGTGCGCGGCGTTGCGCGCCACGCCCGGCTCGAACGCGCCTGCAAGCACCTGGCTCAGCCCGTACTTGAGGCGCCCGCCCGGCGGCGGCACAGCGGGATGCTCCTCGTAGTAGCGACTGACCCAGGGATCCTGCCAGTCGAGAACGTACGGCAGCGCTAAGCGCTTCTGCCACAGCCGGGCGAGCGGCCAGGTCAGGAACTCGGTCGTCGAGAAGAACGCGACTGCCGGTCGCGTCTCGCGGATCAGCCGCGCGCCGGCGCGCCGCAGCGCGAGGAAGCCGCGCGCGCCGAGCGAGGAAAACCCGGCGAGCCGCGCGAGAGCCAGCGGCAGCGGCACCGCGCGCTCGATGCGCGCCTGCCCGTCGAGCGCCGCCGCGAGTTCAGGCTCCTGTGCGCCGAGCTCGGGCTCGGTCCGCAGCGCGAGCACCACGGGATCCCAGCCCAGGCGGCGCAGGTTCGGAATCATCATGCGCACGCGCTGGTGGTCTGGAGCGTTGAGCGGCGGAAAGCGCGGGCTGACCAGCAGCACGGTCTTCATGCCGCCACCGCCGCCGCGCGCTCGGCTGCGGCCCGATAGCGGACGCGGGCTGCCCAGTGCTGCGCGGGCCGCTCGATCAACCGGAAGAACAGCCAGGCCGCGAGCAGCGACGTCAGGAGCGCCGCCGCCAGCACGAGCACCCTGCCGAGTTCGCCTTCGGCGACGCGCGCGCCGAGGTTGACGACGCGCCCGCCGACCGGAACGTGCAGCAAGTAAAGCGAGTACGAGATCGCGCCGAGGAACGCTAACCCCCGCGGCACCGGCCAACGCGCGAAGGCGAGGACGAGCGCGCTCGCCGCGCCAACCGCCGTCGTTGCCGCTCCCAGCGCCGGCATCGCGATGGCCGCGACGAGCACCGCCAGCACGAAGAACACGCGAGCGCCGATCCGCTCCGTGCAGCACCAGAACGCGATTACGCCGAACGCAAACAGCGGCGCGTAGTGAAACACCAGGTCAGGATCGTCGAGCGCGAGCGCTGACAGGGCTGCCCCGGCAAGCAGCGCAATGCTCAGCCACCGACGCCGCAGCACGAGCAGCGGGTACAGGATGCTCATGCACAGGTAGAACTGGAACTCGATCGCGAGGCTCCAGAACACCGGATTCAGCCACGGCACTTCGAACAAGCCGTTGAGGTATCCGACGTGCAGCGCCAGCTGTCGGCTGTCGAGCGCAAACGGCGCCCCCGCGAAGCCCGGGACCAGCGCCGGCAGCAACCCGAGCACGGCGCACAGCAGCACGGCCAGCAGGTACGGCGGCTCGAGCCGGATCAGTCTCTTGAGCACGAAAGTGCCGGCGTGCTGCCGCAGTGCGTAGCCGGCCCGGTGCATGGACAGCGGAATCACACATCCGGAAATGACGAAGAAAGCATGCACGCCGAGCCAGCCGTGGCTGCCGGAGGCCCGGAGCCAGCCGTCCTCGAGCAGCGGCCCGCCGTTGGTGAAGTGGTACCAGGCGACGCTGAGCGCGGCGAGGCCGCGCAGCAGGTCGGCACTGGCGATGCGCCCACCGCCCGCGACCGGCGCTACGCCAGACATTGGCCGTAGACCTCGAGGTACTGCGCACCGACCGCTTCGAGCGAGAATTTCGTTTCGGCACGCCGCCGGCACTCGCCGCGGTCGATCGCGCCCAGCTTCCCGATCGCGCGTGCGCCGTCCTCGGTGCCGGCGACGAGGAACCCGTGCCGCCCGTGCTCGACGATCTCGGGCAGCGCGCCGCGCGCCGTCGCGATCACCGGCGTGCCGCAGGCCAGCGCTTCGGCAAAGACGATGCCGAACGGCTCGTCCCACTGGATCGGCACCAGCAGCGCCGCCGCAGTGCCTAGCAGCCTGGCCTTGGCGGCGTCGTCGACTGGGCCGACGTACTCGACGCCCTCGCGGCCGAAGTGCGGCTCGACCTGCGTGCGGAAGTACTCGGCATCCGCCCCGCCGGTCGGGGGATTGCCCGCCACGACGAGGCGGCGGCCAGCGCGGCGCGCCATCGCGATCGCGAGGTGCGGCGCCTTGACCGGGTCGAGCCGGCTCAGGAACAGCAGCGGTGCATCCGGCGCGACGCGCGGCGCGAACGGATAGCGTCGCAGGTCGACAAAATTGTGCACGGTGCTCCAGCGGCCGCCGGCGCGCTCGCCGAGGCGCGTCAGGTAGTCGCTGCAGCCGGTGAAGCGCAGGCGCCGTCCGCCGAGGAGACTTGCGGCGCGCACGGTCCAGCG
>JBOICR010000319.1:0-4726 GCA_050740195.1 Nevskiaceae bacterium
ATGGGCTTCGACGTGAAAGCCGAGCTGAAGGCCGGCAACGTCGCGGTCGGGCTGGCGCTGATGGGGATCTACCTCGCGACCGGCATCGGCCTGGGCCTGGTCATCGGGCTGTCGCTCAACTGATGAATCTGTCATTCCCGCGGGCGGACCATGCGTCCGCGGAATCCAGTGCCTCAAGACGCTGGATGCCGGCTTTCGCCGGCATGATGTGCATGCTGGCAGCGCTTGGCGCAGACGGCCGTGACGAGCCCGTGGATTCGTCGCGCTGGCCGAGCCAGTACGACGAGCACTTCAAGAAATACGCCAAGCGCTACTTCGGCCCGCACTTCGACTGGCGCTGGTTCAAGGCCCAGGCCATCACCGAGTCGCACCTGAAGCCCGACGCGCTCAGCCCGGTCGGCGCGATCGGCCTGATGCAGGTCATGCCCAGGACGTTCGCCGACATCCAGCAGGAGAACCCGCACTTCCTCGACCTGCGCACGCCGCGCTGGAACATCGCCGCCGGCATCTGGTACGACCGCTACCTGTACCGGCAGGACATCTGGGAGCCGCTGGCCGACGACGAACAGCTCTTGCTGGCCTTCGCGGGCTACAACTCGGGGCTCGGCGGCGCGCTGCGCGCCTTCAGGGCGACGCCCAAGCCGGCCGATTCCTGGTCGCGCGTCGCGCCGCAGGCGCCGAAGGAAACCCAGGGCTACGTCGCGCGCATCGTCCTCATCAAGACCGGCGAGGCCCCGCGCACGCCGCGACAGCGCGGCATCGCGCGCCGCCTGCGCGAGTCCTGAGCGCTACTTCGCCGCCTCGACCAGCGTCCCGCGAACCCAGCCGATGCGTCCGTCCTCCGGATCGCCGGCCTGCACCCAGCCGCTGCCGCGGCGCGACAGCTCGACCAGGCGCTTGCCCTGCGCGAACACGGCGAGCACCTCGGCCTCGACCGCCGCGGCCTTGCGAAATCCGGTGTTGTCCTTGCGCACGACGATGGGTGCGCCCAGCGCGGCGCCGTGGAGCATGAGCAGGTCGGCGCGCCGCGCGCTGACCGAGGCGTCGTTGCGCGCGATCAGCGTGCGCAGCAGCAGGGCCGATTCGTCGTCGCCCTTCTCGGCGGCGGCCACGAAATAATCCACCGCGCGAGGCGCATCCGGCGGCACGCCGCGCCCGCCGAAGCGGTGCAGGTTGCCGAGCGCGTACAGCGCATCGGCCGAGCCGCGCCCGGCGGCGCTGTCCCACCAGCGCTGCGCCTGGCGGTCGTCGATCGCGAGGCCGTAGCCGTTGTGGTACATCCAGCCGAGGTTGTACTGGGCGTCGGCGTCGCCGGCCTCGGCCAGGTTGCGCCAGATGCAGTAGGCCTCGGCGAAATTCCCAGCCTGCATCGCGGCGCGCGCCGCATCGGCGCTGCCGGGTTGCGCGGCGGCCCCCGGCGCAACCAGCGTCGCGAGCAGCAGAAAGACGGCAGCCGCGATTCGGTTCATGGATTCCCCGGGCCAGTATAGGCTCCACCCTTGGATATACTCGCCGCCCGATGCCCGCGCCCAAGCTCCTCACGTTCCAGGACCTGATCCTGAAGCTCCAGACGTTCTGGGCCAGGCAGGGCTGCGTGATCGTGCAGCCGATGGACATGGAGATGGGCGCCGGCACGTTCCACTGGGCGACGTTCCTGCGCGCGATCGGCCCCGAGCCGTGGAACACGGCGTACGTGCAGCCCTCGCGCCGGCCCACCGACGGCCGCTATGGCGACAACCCCAACCGCTTGCAGCACTACTACCAGTTCCAGGTGCTGATGAAGCCGTCGCCGCCGGACATCCAGCAGCTCTATCTCGATTCGCTGAAGCTGCTCGGCTTCGATCCGCTGGTGCACGACATCCGCTTCGTCGAGGACAACTGGGAATCGCCGACGCTCGGCGCCTGGGGCCTGGGCTGGGAGGTGTGGCTCAACGGCATGGAAGTCACGCAGTTCACCTACTTCCAGCAGGTCGGCGGGCTCGAGTGCAAGCCGGTGTCGGGCGAGATCACCTACGGGCTCGAGCGCCTGGCGATGTACATCCAGAAGAAGGAATCAGTGTTCGACCTGGTGTGGTCGGATGGCGGCGGGCCCGCCGGGCGTGTCATGACCTACGGCGACGTCTACCACCAGAACGAATTCGAGCAGTCGGCCTACAACTTCGAGCACGCCGATACCGCGGCGCTGTTCGAGCGCTTCAAGGTCGCCGAGGCCGAGTTCCAGTCGCTGATCGCCAAGGGCTTGCCGCTGCCGGCCTATGAGCGCGTGCTGCAGGCCTCGCACGCGTTCAACCTGCTCGATGCGCGCGGCGCGATCTCGGTGACCGAGCGCCAGGCCTACATCCTGCGCGTGCGTGCCCTGGCGCGAGCCTGCGCCGAGGCTTATTTCGCCGCGCGCGAGACGCTGGGCTTCCCGATGCTCAAGAACCCGAGGCCGCCTGCCGCGGCCGCGAAAGCGGCCGTCCGAACATGATCCTGATCGGCATGTTCGATTCGCCGTTCGTGCGGCGCGTCGCCGTCAGCATGAAGCTGCTCGAGATCCGCTTCGACCACAAGAACTGGTCGGTCGGCCGCGACCAGGTGCAGATCCGCAAGTACAACCCGCTCGGCCGCGTGCCGACGCTGTTGCTGGACGACGGCGAGGTGCTGACCGAGTCGAGCGCGATCCTCGACTACCTCGACGATCGGGTCGGGGCCGACCGCGCACTGCTGCCGGTCACCGGCGCGCCGCGCCGCCGCGCGCTGGCGCTGATGGCGCTCGCCACCGGCGCTGCCGAGAAGGCGGTGCAGCAGATCTACGAGGGATTCTTCCGGCCGGCCGAGAAGCGCCACGAGCCCTGGGTGCAGCGCCTGCGCGGGCAGATGGACGGCGCGCTCACCGTGCTCGAACGCGCCGCGGCCGAGGAGGGCGAGGACTGGCTGGTGGACGAGGGCATGACCCAGGCCGACGTCACCGTGACCTGCGCGTTCACCTACATCGACGAAGCGCTCAAGCTCGATAAAAAACTCTACCCCGCGCTGCGCAAGCACGTGGCCCGCTGCGAACGGATGCCGGCGTTCAAGTCCTGCTACGCGCCGTACGACATGCCGGCGATCAGGACCTGACATGGCGAAGGCGACGACCGCGGCACACGCGGACCTGCTGATCGAGCTGGGCTGCGAGGATTTGCCGGCGCGATTCGTGTTGCCGCTGGCGGAGGCGCTGATGCATGGCCTCGGCGAGGGCCTGCTGAAGCGCTCGATCGTCGCCGGCCAGGCGCATGTGTTTGCCACGCCACGGCGCCTCGCCACGCTGATCGAAGCGGTCGCGCTGACGCAGCCTGATCGCGCCGTCGAGCGCAAGGGCCCGAAGCTCGCGGCGGCCATCAAGGACGGCGTGCCCACGCCGGCGGGCCTGGGCTTCGCCAAGTCCTGCGGCGTCGAGTTCTCGACGCTCGGACAGGAGGATGGCCAGCTGGTGTTCCGCAGCACGCAGAAAGGTCGGGCCACGTCCGAACTGATCCCCGGGATTTTCGAGGAAACGCTCAAGGCGATGGACGAACTCGTGCCCAAGCGCATGCGCTGGGGTGAGAGCAGCGAGACTTTCGTGCGGCCGGTTCAGTGGCTGGTCGCCATGCTCGGCAGCAAGGTCATTGCGTTGAGACGCTTCGGCCTGAAGTCGGCCGCGACGACCTGTGGACACCGGTTTCACGCGCCCAAACCGATAGTGCTGAAGACGCCGGCGGAATACGAGAAGAAGCTGCTCGCGGCGAGAGTCGTCGCCGATTTTGCCGGGCGCGAGCAGCAGGTCCGCAAGCTGATCGAGGCCGAGGCCGCGAAGCTCAAGGGCAAGGCGCGTGTCACCGACGAGCTGCTGGCCGAGGTCACCGCGCTGGTCGAGTGGCCCGTGGTGATCTCCGGGCGGATGGAACAGCGCTTCATGCAGCTGCCGCCCGAGGTTGTGATCGCGACGATCGAGCACAACCAGCGCTATTTCCCGGTGTTCGGCGGTGACGGCAAGCTGTTGCCGCTGTTCATCACGATCTCGAACATCCAGTCGAAGGACGTGAAGCAGGTCATTGCCGGCAACGAACGCGTGGTGCGCCCGCGGCTGGCCGACGCGCTGTTCTTCTGGGAGCAGGACCGCAAGAGGAAGCTCGCAGAGTTCCTGCCCGAGCTCGATCGCGTGACGTTCCAGAAAGACCTGGGCTCGGTCGGCGACAAGGCGCGGCGCGTGGGCAAGCTCGCGGCGCACATCGCAGGCCTGCTGCGGCAGGACGCGGCAACCGCCGAGCGCGCCGCGAAACTGGCCAAGGCCGACCTTGTGACGCGCATGGTGTTCGAGTTCCCCGAGCTGCAGGGAGTGATGGGCGGCTATTACGCGCAGGCTTCGGGCGAATCCGGCGAGGTCGCGCAGGCGATCCGCGAGCACTACTTGCCGGTGCAGTCCGGCGCGGCCATACCGGCGTCCGGCGCCGGGCGCGTGCTGGCGCTGGCCGACAAGCTCGACACCCTGGCCGGCATCTTCGCCATTGGCCAGAAACCGGGCGCCAGCAAGGACCCGTTCGCGCTGCGCCGCGCCGCACTGGGCACACTGCGCATCTGCATCGAAGCGAAGCTGCCGCTCGACCTGCGCGCGCTGTTGAAGGTGGCGCTCGAGAGCCAGCCTGTCGGCAGGCGCGACGACAAGATGCTCGCCGAGCTATGGGATTTCACGCTCGAACGCCTGCGCGGCGTGCTGGCCGAGCAG
>JBOICR010000320.1:0-7110 GCA_050740195.1 Nevskiaceae bacterium
GAAAAAGATCGAGGGGCGCTACTCGAACGGAGCAGAAATCGACCGCACCGACGGCATTTCACTGGAAATCGATGAGGGGAAAGAGGGCGCCTGGCGCTTCAACCTGCGCGGCAGCAACACCGAGCCGATCCTGCGGCTCAACGTCGAGTCGCGCGGCGACGAGGCGCTGATGAGGAAGAAGACTGAGGAACTGCTGGCGCTGATCGACAGCGCCTAGACCGCTTGCTTCACCCGCGGCCGGGCTGCCAGGCCGAAGCCGTGGCCGTTCTCGAGCAGGTAGTGCAGCCACTTGTGCAGCAGCAGGTTGCGGCCCCACTGGTCGTCGAGGTACTGGAACACCTGCGGATCGCCCTCTTCCTTGGCCAGCCACGCCGGGCGGCTGGGGCACGTGAGGGCTTCGGCCAGGCGCGCATCGCGATAGACGCGCACTTCGAGGTCGGGCTCGCGCTTCATCCCCTCACCGTCCGGGAACTCGTAGGTCAAGCGGAACGCCACGGTGAAGCGCCCGCGCTCGGTGACGATCAGCCGCAGCGGCAGGTCGGTGCTGCTGTAGGAGACGGCGTCGTCGAAGGGGAATTCCAGCTCGGGCGCGAGGCACTCGATGAGCCGGAAGTTGCGCTCGTACAGTTCAAGGAGCGCGGAAATCCGCACGGGCCTGGCCCGCGGCGTCCACCCGCCGATTCGCGTGGTGACCGACATACCCACCGACTATACCGAAAACCGGCCGGTCGTCAGCCGTCTTTCGGGGTTTCCACGCCCAGCCGCTGGTGCATGACCGAGCTGGTGGTCGTGTACTGCAGGAGGATTTTCTCGTTCGGGAACAGGCGGTGCTTGACGGCAAAGGCGGCCAGCGCGGCCTCGTGGAAGCCCGACAGGATCAGCTTCTTCTTGCCCGGGTAGTAATTGATGTCGCCCACGGCGTAGATGCCCGGCGTCGAGGTCTCGAACTTCTCGGTGTCCACCATGACCTGGTGCTTGTTGAGGTTCAGGCCCCAATCGGCGATCGGCCCGAGCTTGGGCGACAGGCCGTAGAACGCGAGGATGTGGTCGCAGGGCACGGTCACATCACCGGCATTCACCGTCTTGACCTTCAGCCCGGTGACCCGGCCGCCGCCCTGCTCATAGGCGTACACATGGCCGGCGAGAATTTTCATCTTGCCGGCAGCCTGCAGCGCGCGCGCCTTGCCGACCGAGGCATCCTGCGCGCGGAACTTGTCGGAGCGGTGGATCAGCGTCATCGACGCGGCCTTCTCCGCGAGCGCCAGCGTCCAGTCCAGCGCCGAGTCGCCGCCGCCGAGCACGACGAGGTGCTTGCCGTGATGCTGCGCCGGCTCCTTCACGCGGTAGAACAGCTGGGTGTCCACGAACGCGTCGACGCCGTCGAGCTTGAGCAGCACCGGCTGGAACGCGCCGACGCCGCCCGCGATGATCACGGTCCTGGCGTGGAACTCGGTGCCGGCGGAGGTCTTCAGGCGGAAACCCTGCCCGTCCAGCGCCGCGACCTCGGTCACCTGCTGGCCGAGGTGGAAGGTCGGATGGAACGGCTGGACCTGCTTGAGCAGGTTGTCGATCAGCTCCTGCGCGCCGATCACCGGGTAGGCCGGGATGTCGTAAATGGGCTTGTCCGGGTACAGCTCCGCGCACTGGCCGCCGGCCTTGGGCAGCGCGTCGATCACGTGCGCCTTCACATCCAGCAGGCCGAGCTCGAACACCTGGAACAAGCCGCAGGGGCCGGCGCCGACGATGACGCAGTCAGTCTGGACGACCATTTCAGGGAACTTCCGGTTGCGCTTTGGGGGGCGGACTTTACTTCAAAACCCCTGCCGCCGCAGGTTCTTGTCCTGCATGATCACGACGGTCATCTCCTCGACCGATTTGTCGGCGGAGTTGACCACCGGGATGTTGTGGCGCTGGTACAGCTGCTCGGCCTGGCGCAGTTCCCAGGCGCACTGTTCCATCGAGGAATAGCGGCTGCCGGGCCGCCGCTCGCTGCGCACGCGCTGCAGGCGCTCGGGCAGGCTGGTCAGACCGTAGAGCTTGGCCTGGTACTTCAGCAGCAGTTCGCCGAGCCGCGCCTGCTCGAGGTCCTCGTCGGTCAGCGGATAGTTGGCCGCGTACAGGCCGTGTTGCAGCGCCATGTACAGGCAGGTCGGCGTCTTGCCGCAGCGTGACGGCGCGATCAGCACCACGTCGGCGCGCTCGTAATCCTTCTGGGTCAGGCCGTCGTCGTGCGCCATCGAGAAATTGATCGCGTCGATGCGCGCGTGGTAGCGCTCGGCGTCGGCCATGCCGTGCACGCGGCCGATCTTCGGCACCGAGCCCACGCCCAACTCCTTCTCGAGCGCCGGGATGTGGCTGTCGAACAGGTCGACGAACAGACCCGGCGCGCCGCTCAGGACCTTGCGGATCTCGTGGTTGACGGTGGTGCTGAACACCAGCGGCCGCTCCTGGGCGGCCTGGGCGGTTTCGGCGATCTCGGCGACGGCCTGCTCGGCGCGCTCGCGGCTGTTGATGAACGGCAGCGTCTTCTTGCGGAACTCGAGGTTCTCGAACTGCGTCAGCAGCGTGTTGCCCAGCGCCTCGGCGGTAATGCCGGTGCGGTCGGACACGAAGAACACCATCCGTTGTCGGGCCATGGGGCTTCGGAGAGAATGCCACGATTCCTCGCCGCGGAATGACCGAACGTGAAGGGGCCGTCCAACGTCGTATGGTTCGAGGCGCTGTCCATGCGCGACGTCGAGCGCGTCGGCGGCAAGAACGCCTCGCTCGGCGAAATGATCCACAACCTGGCCGACGCCGGCGTGCAGGTCCCCGGCGGGTTTGCCACCACCGCCGACGCCTACCGTGAGTTCCTGTCGCACGACGGCCTGGACCGGCGCCTGCACGGCTGGCTGTCGGCCCTGGACGTCGACGACACCCGCGCGCTGGCCGATACCGGCAAGCGCATCCGCGAGGCGGTGCTGAAGGCGCCCTTCCCGGCCGGCCTCGAGCGCGACATCCGCGGCGCCTACGCCCGCCTGGTCGACGGCAGCGGCGACGGTGTCTCGGTCGCGGTGCGCTCCTCGGCCACGGCCGAGGACCTGCCGGACGCGTCCTTCGCCGGCCAGCAGGAGACCTTCCTCAACGTATCCGGGATCGATTCGGTGCTGACGCGCATCCGCGAGGTGTTCGCCTCGCTGTTCAACGACCGCGCCATCGCCTACCGCGTCCATCACGGCTTCGAGCACCAGCAGGTCGCGCTGTCGGCCGGCATCCAGCGCATGGTGCGCTCGGACCTCGGCGCCAGCGGCGTGATGTTTACGATGGACACCGAGTCCGGCTTCCGCGACGCGGTGTTCATCACCGCCAGCTATGGCCTCGGCGAAGCCGTGGTCCAGGGCGCGGTCAACCCGGACGAGTTCTACGTCTACAAGCCGGCGCTGCGCGCGAGCCGCCCCGCGATCCTGCGCCGCAGCCTCGGCGAGAAGGCGAAGAAGATGGTCTACGCCAGCGGCGGCGGCAAATTGGTGGAGTTCACGGCCGTTCCGGAGGCCGAGCGCATGCGCTTCTGCCTGGCCGACGCCGACATCGAGCAGCTGGCGCGCCAGGCACTCGTGATCGAGCAGCATTACGGCCGGCCGATGGACATCGAGTGGGGCAAGGACGGCGCCGACGGCCGCATCTACATCCTGCAGGCGCGGCCCGAGACGGTGAAATCACGCGCTTCGGCCAATATCCTGCGCCGCTACAGGCTCAAGGGCACCGGCGAGAACCTGGTCTCCGGCCGCGCCATCGGCCAGAGAATCGGCGCGGGTGCGGTGCGCCTGCTGAAGGCCATCGACGAGATGCACCGCGTGCGCGAAGGCGACGTGCTGGTGACCGACATGACGGATCCCGACTGGGAGCCCGTCATGAAGCGCGCCTCCGCGATCGTCACCAACCGCGGGGGGAGGACGTGTCACGCCGCGATCATCGCGCGCGAGCTCGGCATCCCGGCGGTGGTCGGCTGCGGCGATGCGACCTCGCGCCTGAGTGAGGGCGCCGAGGTCACCGTGTCCTGCGCCGAGGGCGACACCGGCCACGTTTACCGGGGCCACGTCGACTTCGCGGTGGACGAGGTCGCGCTCGACCGCATGCCGGAAGTGCCGGTCAAGATCATGATGAACGTCGGCAACCCCGAGCAGGCGTTCGACTTCGCCGCCCTGCCCCATCGCGGCGTCGGCCTCGCGCGCCTCGAATTCATCGTCAACAAGCAGATCGGCATCCACCCGCAGGCGTTGCTCGAGCTCGACCAGCAGCCGCCCGAGGTGCGCAAGCAGATCGACCGGCTGATCGCGCCGTACGGCGACCCACGCGAGTACTTCGTCAAGCGCCTGGCCGAGGGCATCGCGACGATCGCGGCCGCGTTCGCACCCGAACCGGTGATCGTGCGGCTGTCGGACTTCAAGTCCAACGAATACGCCAACCTGATCGGCGGCAAGAAATACGAGCCGCACGAGGAGAATCCGATGCTCGGGTTCCGCGGCGCCTCGCGCTACCTCAGCGACGCGTTCCGGCCGTGCTTCGAGCTCGAGATCCGCGCGCTGAAGTTCGTGCGCGAGGAGATGGGCCTCGCCAACGTGCAGGTCATGGTGCCGTTCGTGCGCACCGTCGAGGAGGCGCGCCGCGTCGTCGGGCTGCTCGCCGAGCTCGGTCTCAAGCGCGGCGACAACGGCCTGAAGCTGATCATGATGTGCGAGCTGCCGTCGAACGCGGTGCTGGCCGAGCAGTTCCTGGAGCACTTCGACGGTTTCTCGATCGGCTCCAACGACATGACGCAGCTGACGCTGGGGCTGGACCGCGACTCCGGGGTGATCGCGCACCTGTTCGACGAGCGCGACCCGGCGGTGCGGCACATGCTGTCGCTGGCGATCGCCGCCTGCCGCAAGCACGGCAAGTACATCGGCATCTGTGGCCAGGGACCCTCGGACCACCCGGACCTGGCGCAGTGGCTGCTGGACCAGGGCATCGGCAGCATTTCGCTCAATCCCGACACCGTGGTCGAGACCTGGCTGATGCTGGCGCAGCGCGCCGTGCGCTGATCAGCGGCGCGCGGGCGGCGCCGCAATCGGCGCGTACAGCACCGGCTCCCCCGACGATTGGCGTTTGGCGCGGTACATCGCCTGGTCGGCGCAGGCCATCAAATCCTCCAGCGTCGTCCCATGGTCCGGATAGAACGCCACGCCCGCGCTGGCCGACACGCTGACGTCGTGCCCGTCGACGTGCTTGATGCCGGCGATCAGGCTTTGCACGCGACGCACGATCACGCTGGCCTGGTCGAGCTCCAGCGGCGGCGCCATCAGCAGCAGGAACTCGTCGCCGCCGACGCGCGCCACGGTGTCGATATCGCGGACGCCGGTGCCGAGCACCCGGCCGACCGCGCGCAGCAACTGGTCACCGCAGGCGTGACCCCAGGTGTCGTTTACCGGCTTGAACCCGTTGAGGTCGAGGAACGCGACCGCGAATCGCCAGCCCTGGCGCGCCGACAGCGCGATGGTGTGCGCGGCGAGCTGCTGCAGCAGGCGCCGGTTCGACACGCCGGTCAGCGTGTCGCGCGTCGCGCGCCGGAAGTCATCCTCGCGCTGCCGCTCCACCGCGCGCAGCTGCTCGTTGCGCTCGATCGCGCGCCGGATCACCCGCATCACGACCTTGGCCGCGTACTCGCCCTTGGTCAGGTAGTCCTGCGCGCCGTGCCGCAGCGCCTGCACGGCGAGGTCCTCGCCCTCGCTGCCGGAGATCACGATCACGGTCTGGCCGGCGCGCGCGGCCCGCAGGCGGCGCACGTTGTCGAGGCCGGAGCCGTCGGGGAGCACCAGGTCGATCAGCACGCAGTCGAAGGCTTCGGCGCGCAACGCGGCTTCGGCCTCGGCCATCGACAGCGCGGTGCGCATCTCGGAAATACCCTCGGCCGCGTTGGCACGCAACGCGTCCTGCAGCAACTGCAGGTCGGCGTCGGAATCCTCAACCAGAAGGAGTTTCATGTCGTTGTGCAGTCAGTCTAGCGCCCCGCGCCGTCCCGGCGGGGCGCCCCGCGGGGGTGTATCAGGCGCGCAGCAGCGCCGGTGACAGGCTCGCGGGGCCTGCAGCGAGGCGGCGCTTGGCCGCGTACATGGACTGGTCGGCCCAGATCAGCAGGCTGTCCAGCGTGCGGCCGTGTGCCGGGAAGAACGACAGCCCGACGCTGGCCGAGATGCGGACGTCGCGGCCCTCGACCTGGCACAGCGCCGCGATCTTCTCGCGCAGGCGCATCACCGTCGCCGCCGCCTCGGACTCGGCGTTCTGCCGCAGCGGCGTCAGCAGCAGCAGGAACTCGTCGCCGCCGACGCGTGACACCGTGTCGGTCGAGCGCACCGATTCGCTGAGCAGCTGGCCGACCGTGCGCAACAGCGCATCGCCGATGGCGTGGCCGTAGGTGTCGTTCACCTGCTTGAACTGGTCGAGGTCGATGAAGCCGATCGCGAACGCGCCGTTCTCGCGCTGCGCCTGCGCCAGCGCCTTGTTGGCGCGATCCTCGAACAGGTTGCGGTTGGGCAGCCCGGTCAACGCGTCGTGCGTGGCGATGAAGTACTGGTACTCGCGCAGCTGGTCCACTTCGTTCAACACGCGGTTGCGCTCCATCGCGCGGCGGATCACGCGCAGCAGGAACGCGCCGTCGTAGCGGCCCTTCTCGACGTAGTCCTGGGCGCCGCGCTGCAGCGTGCCAAGCGCGGGCTGGTCCTGGTCGAGCCGAGTCATCACGACCACGGTCTGGCCGCGGTTGGCGGAACGGATGCGTTGCACGTTGTCGACGCCGTTGGCTTCCGGCAGTGCAAGGTCCAGCAGCACGCAGTCGTAACGGCCGTGGCGGACGCGGTGCTCGGCGTCGGCGACGGTCGCAGTGAACTCGACGTCGAGCGTAACGCCCGCGCCGGCGAAGGCCTCGCGCAGCTGGCCAGACTCGGGTGCGGAGTCCTGGATGACCAGCACGCGGAGCCTGGGCTCGCTGGCGGCGTCGGTCATGTTTCCCCCGTGCTCTGATGTCCCACGATTCTGCAAAGGACGCCCGCCCGGGGACTATTAGACGATGGTAGACGCAGGCGCCGATGCTCCTGC
>JBOICR010000321.1:0-6431 GCA_050740195.1 Nevskiaceae bacterium
CCGGTTCCGTGCCGCCGTTCGGGCGCGACGTGCCGCTCAAGGCGGTCGTGATCAAGTCGGTAACGGTGACGGAGCCGGCGAAAAAGTAGTGGCACACACGCTCTTCATTTCGGACCTCCACCTGCCGCCGGTGGCGGCCTCGCCGTTGCGCGAGCGCTTCGCCAGATTTCTGGCCGGGCCCGCGCGCTCCGCAGCCGCCCTGTACATCCTGGGCGACCTGTTCGAGGTCTGGCTCGGCGACGACGCCGGGCTGCGCGAATACGGCGCCGAGCGCGCCTGCCTGCGCGCGCTGACCCGCGCCGGCGTGCCGGTGTTCTTCCAGCACGGCAACCGCGACTTCCTGGTCGGCAACGAGTTCGCCGCCGCCACCGGCGTCCAGATCCTGGCCGACCCGCTGCGCATCGACCTGGCGGGCGTACCCACGCTGATTTCGCACGGCGACCTCTTCTGCATCGATGATGTGCGCTACCAGCGCTTCCGGCGCTTCGCGCGCAACCCGGTCGTGCAGGGCGTCTATGGCGCGCTGCCGGTGTCGTGGCGGGAGCGTTTCGCCGGCGCGGTACGTTCCGACAGTGCCGAGCACAAGCGGATGACGGCCGCCGACATCATGGACGTCAACGACGGCGCCATCCGCGAGGCGTTTCGTACGCACGGCGTCGCGCGCATGATCCACGGACACACGCACCGGCCGGCCACGCACGACTTGTCGATCGACGGGCGGGCCTGCCAGCGCCACGTACTCGCCGACTGGCGTCCGGACTTGTGCGAGGCCCTGCGCGTGGACGCGTCGGGTATCCAGCCGGTGTCGGTGGACTGACGGTACCGGCCACGGCGTGCCGATGCCCGGCAGTCAGGATTTCGCCCCGGATCCCCGCAACGCTCGCGTGCGGATTTACCTGAACGGCGCGCTGGTGCCGCGCGAGCAGGCAATGGTGTCGATCTTCGACGGCGGCTTCGTCGTCGGCGACGGCGTGTGGGAGGGGCTGCGCCTGCACAAGGGTGCCCTGCTGTTCCTCGACCAGCATCTGGACCGGCTGTTCGCGGGAGCCGCCCGCCTCAAGCTCGACATCGGCCTCGACCCGCCTGCGCTGGCGCAGGCGATCCGGCGCACGCTCGAAGCCAATGAGATGCGCGACGGCGTGCACATCCGCGTCATGGTCACCCGGGGGCCGAAGTCCGCGCCGAACCAGGATCCGCGTAATGCGCTCGGCCCGCCGACGATCGCGATCGTCGCCGAGTACAAGCAGCCGGACCCGCACCTCGCGACCCGCGGCCTCAGCCTGTTCACGGCCTCGATCCGCTGCACGCCCGCCGAAATGTTCGACATGCGGCTGAACACCCACAGCCGCCTGAACCTGATCCTCGCGCTGCTGCAGGCACAGGAGGCCGGCGCGGACGAAGCCTTGATGCTCGATCCGCACGGCTTCGTCTCGAGCTGCAACGCCACGAACTTCTTTTTCGTGCGGAGCGGTGCGGTCAAGACCTCGCGCGGTGGCTACTGCTTCAATGGCGTGACTCGCGCCAACGTGATCCGCCTGTGCCAGGAGAACGACGTGCCCGTGGAACTGGGCGACTTCACGCTCGCCGAGGTCCACGCCTGCGAAGAGGCGTTCGTGACCGGCACCTTCGGCGGCTTGACGCCGGTGCGGGAGATCGACGGGCACGCCCTGCCGGCGCGCATGCCGGGGCCCGTGACCGCACGGTTGCGTACCCACTACGAAACACTGAAGGACCGAGAAGCTGCCAGGGTTGCGTGATGACTGCCGAGCCCGTGCGGATCGCGATGTGGTCCGGCCCGCGCAACATCTCGACGGCGATGATGCGCTCGTTCGGATCGCGCTCCGACACGGCGGTCATTGACGAGCCCTTCTACGCCGCCTACCTCGCGCGCAGCGGCGCCGATCACCCGATGGCGGCGGAGGTGCTCGCGTCGCAGCCCAATGATTGGCGCGAGGTCGTCAAAGGCCTGCTCGGCCCGATACCCGGCGGCAAGCCGGTTTACTACCAGAAACACATGACCCACCACATGCTGCCGGAATTCGGTCGCGACTGGCTGCGCCGGGTGCGCAACGCCTTCCTGATCCGCGCGCCCGAGGCGGTGCTGGCGTCCTACGTCCGCAAGCGCGCGACCGTGACGCTCGGCGACATCGGCATCGTGCAGCAGCGCGAACTGTTCGATCACGAGGCCGACCGGCTGGGCGCCGCACCGCCGGTCGTGGAGGCCACCGACATCCTGGCCGACGCCGCCGGCGTCCTTGCGCGCCTGTGCGCCGGGCTCGGCATCGAGTACGCGGATGCCATGCTCGGCTGGCCCGCCGGCCGGCGCGCGACCGACGGCGTCTGGGCGCCGGCGTGGTACGGGGCCGTGGACCGCTCCACCGGGTTCGAAGCGGCGCCGCGCGATTACGCGAAGCTGACGCCAGAACTGCAGCGCATTGCCGAGGCGGCACGGCCGCACTACGAGTCGATGGCGGCGCACCGCCTGCGCTAGCGCAGTCCGGACTCCAGGTCCGCGATGATGTCGTCGACGTCCTCCAGGCCCACGGCGATGCGCACCAAGCCGTCGCCGATGCCGGCGCGGGCGCGTGCCTCCGGCCCGATGCGGTGATGGGTGGTGGTCGCCGGGTGGGTGATGGTGGTGCGGGTGTCGCCCAGGTTGGCGGTCACCGACAGCATCTGCGTCGCGTTGATCAGCTTGAACGCCGCGCGCTTGCCACCCTTGAGGTCGAGCGAAACGATGCCGCCGTGCCCGGTTTGCTGGCGTTTCGCCAGATCGAACTGCGGGTGGTCCGGCAAGCCGGTGTAATACACCCGCGTGACGCCCTTCTGCTTCGACAGCCAGCGCGCCAGCGCGAGCGCGTTCTCGCTGTGCGCCTTCATCCGCAACGCCAGCGTCTCCAGCCCCTTCAGGAACACCCAGGCATTGAACGGCGACAGGCACGGTCCCGCGGTGCGCATGAACGCGAACAGGTCCTTGCCGACGCGCTGGGCGTCACCGACCACCGCGCCGCCGACGCAGCGCCCCTGCCCGTCCAGGTACTTCGTCGCCGAATGGATCACCAGGTCCGCGCCGAGCTCGATCGGCTTCTGCAGCGCCGGTGTCAGGAAGCAATTGTCGATGCACAGCAGCGCGCCGGCGCGATGCGCGATCGGCGCCAGCGCGGCGATATCGACCACTTCGCACAGCGGATTGGTCGGCGTTTCGGCAAACAGCAGCTTCGTGTTCGGGCGCAGCGCCGAACGCCAGGCCGCGAGGTCCACCGGATCGACGTAGCTGAACTCGACGCCGAACTTCGTGAAGTAGTTGTTGAACAGCGACAGCGTGCTGCCGAACAGGGTGCGCGACGCGACGACATGGTCGCCGCTCTTCAGCAGCGTCAGCAGCAGCGACATCTCGGCCGCCATGCCGCTGGCCGTGGCGACGCAGGCATCGGCGCCTTCCATGTCCGCCAGGCGCTTCTCGAACGCCTCGACCGTCGGATTGGTGAAGCGCGAGTAGATGTAGCCCGGCTCCTGCTCGGCGAACACCGCCGCGGCCTGGTCGGCCGAGTCGTAGACGAAGCTCGAGGTCGCGAAGATCGCGGGCGAGTGCTCGCGCGCATCCGTGCGCGCCTGCGCCGAGCGGATGCCCCGCGTCGCCTCGCCCCACTTCCGCTTATTGCCCATGTGCAGCCCCAAATGAAAAAGCCCGCCAGCTTTGCGCTAAACGGACTTTCGCCCTTTAGCGGTATTTATAGAGCGCCCGCAAGCAGGTTCAAATCGGCGCGGCGCAAAGCTTACTGGACGGCCGCTGCCCTCACAACTTCGGCCGCAACGGACTGGCCGCTCCGGCGCCGACCACGGTGTTCCACTGCCTGACCCGGAACGCCTTGACCAGGCCGTGCTTCACGTACGGATCGGCCGCCGCGAAACGCAGCGCCGCTTCGCGCGAGCCCCGGAACAGCAGGAACGCCTGCTCGATCGGCTCCTCGAGCGCCCCGCCGAGCACCAGCTCACCGGCGTCGGCGGCCTTCCACGCCAGGGCGAGGTGCGCGTCGCGATACTCGGTGCGCCGCTGCGGGTAGTCGGGCGCGACGTCGTAGATCAGCATGAAGTGGGCCGCGGCCACCGGCGCCTGCACCACCCGCGGTGCGGCCGCTGCGGCGGCGGCGACGGTGCCCGGACGCGCCGCCGGCGCGCCGCGTGCCTGCAGCGCGGCTTTCAGCTCGGGTGACAGCAGTTCATGCCTGGCCGCATCCATCCGGGACCGCACGCGGCGGCGAACCAGCGTCAGGAAGATCCACAGGACCAGTCCAATCAGCCCAAGAAGGAGCAGCACTCCGCCCACGACGGGCTCAGCGGTTTGCCGCGTTGTGCAGGTCGATGACCGTGGAACTCGCGCGCTTGCGCGCTTCCTTGGCCGCGTCCGAGCGGAACAGCTCGAGCTGGTTCAGATAGGCGTCGTCGATGTCCTGGGTGACGTACTTGCCGGTGAACACCGAGGTGTCGAACTGCTTGAGGTTCGGGTTGCCGACGCGCACGGCCTCCTCGAGGTCGGCCAGGTCCTGGTAGATCAGCCGGTCGGCGCCGAGCATCTTCTCCAGCTGCTCCACGGTGCGGCCATGCGCCACCAGCTCGCTCGAGGTCGGCATGTCGATGCCGTAGACGTTCGGGTAGCGCACCGGTGGCGCGGCCGAGGCGAAGTAGACCTTCGCCGCCCCCGACTCGCGCGCCATCAGGATGATCTCCTTGCTGGTCGTGCCGCGCACGATCGAATCGTCGACCAGCAACACGTTCTTGCCCTTGAATTCGATGTCGATCGGGTTCAGCTTCTGGCGCACCGACTTCCTGCGCTGCTGCTGGCCGGGCATGATGAAGGTGCGGCCGATGTAGCGGTTCTTGATGAACGCTTCGCGGTACGGCACGCCGAGCTTCTGCGCCATCGCCGCGCCGGCGACGCGGCTGGTGTCCGGAATCGGGATCACCACGTCGATGTCGTGGCTCTTCCACTCGCGCTCGATCTTGCGCGCCAGCGCCTCGCCCATGCGCAGGCGGGCCTTGTAGACGTAGACGTCGTCGATCACCGAGTCCGGGCGCGCGAGATACACGAACTCGAAGATGCAGGGCGAGTGGATCGGATTGGCCGCGCATTGGCGCAGGTGGATGCGGTTGTCGGTCGTGACGAAGATCGCCTCGCCCGGCTGCAGATCGGAGATCAGCTCGAAACCCAGCGCCTGCAGCGCCACGCTCTCGGAGGCGATCATGAACTCCGGCCCCTTCGGGCCCATGCGGCGGCCGTAGCAGATCGGCCGGATGCCAAACGGGTCACGGAAGCCGACCACGCCGTAGCCGTTGATGACGGCGACGCAGGCGTACGCGCCGCGGCAGCGCCGGTGCACCATCGCCACCGCTTCGAACACGTCCTCCGGCGTCAGCCGCAGGGTGTTGCGCAGCATCAGCTCGTGCGCGAACACGTTCAGCAGCACTTCAGAGTCCGAATCGGTATTGAGGTGGCGGCGGTCTTCGACGAACAACTCGCGCTTGAGTTCCTCGACGTTGGTCAGGTTGCCGTTGTGCGCCAGCGCGATGCCGAACGGCGTGTTGGTGTAGAACGGCTGCGCCTCGGCGGACGTGGTGCAGCCGGCCGTGGGATAACGCACGTGGGCGATGCCGACATTGCCGCGCAGCCGCGCCATGTGCTCGTCGGAGTGGAATACGTCGCGCACCAGGCCGTTGTCCTTGCGCAGGTGCAGCTTGTCGCCGTCGCTGGTGAGGATGCCGGCAGCGTCCTGGCCGCGATGCTGCAGCACGGTCAGCGAGTCGTACAGTTCCTGGTTGACCGGCGTGTGCGAGACCAGGCCAACGATGCCGCACATGGCCTCAGAGCCCCTTCTTCGCCGCTTCCGCGGCATCCGCCGCCGGCTCGGCATAGCGTGCCCATTTCTCGGGCAGGATCGAACGGAAGCCGTCAGCCAGCCATTCGCAGCCCGGAATCATCAGCGACTGCTTCCACCACGGGTCCTGTCGCGCCGGCGTCAGGCCGACCAGCCAGACCATGACGACGCAAACCAGCACCCCGCGGATCATGCCGAAACCGCCGCCGACCATCCGGTCGATCGCCGACAGCGACGCGTTCTTGCGCACCAGCGTGCTGACCACGGCCGTGGCGATCGCGCCGAGCACCAGGAAGGCGAAGAACACGATCGCGTAGGACGCGGCGATGCGCAGCGACGGCGTGGAAATGTGCGGTTCGAGCCAGCCCAGGATTGACGGCGCGAGGAACAGGGCGGCGAGGATGGCGATGATCCACGACACCAGGCCGAGCACCTCGCGGGTGAATCCGCGGATCACGCCAATGACGATCGAAGCGACCAGCGCCGCGAGGAGGACCCAGTCAACCCAAATCATCGGCATGTCCCTAACCGGTGGTGGCGCGCATTCTATCAATTCCC
>JBOICR010000322.1:0-4559 GCA_050740195.1 Nevskiaceae bacterium
GCTCGCGGCGCGCCGCGTCCGCGTCGCCGCGCAGGCGCAGGCAGTCGGCCAGCGTGACGCGCGCGTAGGTCGACTCCAGGCCGATCAGCAGCATTTGCGTCTGGATCGGCGCCGGTGCGGCCAGCGCCGCCCGCAGCGTGTCGATCGCGAGGCCCAGGCGGCCCTGCCGCTTGTACGCCTCGCCGAGCAGGTAACGGAACACCGTGCCGTTGGGATGCGCCGCGCCGTAGTGCGCGACGAAACCCGCGTGGCCCCGCGTCAGCGTCGCGATCGCGTCGTCGAGCCGGCCGTGCTCGAGCTGCGCGCGCCCGAGCAGCGCGTCGAACGGGATGCGGTGGTCGAAGCCGTAGCCGGCGCTGGCGCGCACGTCGCGCAGCGCCAGCTCGAATTCCTGCTCGGCTTCGGCGTGGCGCTGCGACTCGGTGAGCAACAGGCCCAGGAAGAAGCGCTGCAGCGCGGTGCGCACGTTGTGCTCGCCGTGCTCGCGCGTCAGCGCCGCCAGGATCTCGCGCTCGAGCCCCTCGGCGCGGGCGTAGTCGGCCGACTGGATCGTGGCCCACATGATCCACAGGCGCGCTTCGTCGACGATCGCCGCGTCGGGCCGCGGCGCGGCGGCGAGCTGATCGAGCAGCTCGCGCAGCACTTCGGACGCCGCGGTGAACTCGCCGCGCAGCGTCAGGCAGCGTCCGCGCATGAGCCGGGCGAGCAGCGCCGGCCGGCTCGGCAGGGGGAGGCGCGTGACGTCCTGCCACAGCCGGTCGGCCGCCGCGCAGCCCTCCTCGATGCGGCCCATGTTGGCCAGCGTCCGGCTGAGGTCGCTCAGCGCCGCGAGCCGGCGCTCCGAGCGCACGCCGTACAGCTGCTCGAACATGCCGACGGCCTGCTCGAGGTGCCGGCGCGCGTCCTCGTAGTTGCCGAGCCAGACCCAGGTTTCGCCGAGCGTCGCGTGGATCTGCGCGGCGACTTCCGGGCGGTCGGCGAAGCGGCGGTCGACCAGGGTGCCCGCCTGGGTCAGCGCGTCACGCACCGTCATGTCTTTGCTCGCGCGCGTCCATGGGTTGGCGCTGGCCAGCAGGTCCTTGTTCAAGAACTCGCTGACCGCGACCGTGATCGCCGCCGAGCGCTCGGCGTCGTCGCGCGCCTGCTCGGCGCGCCAGTACAGCGCGCCGATGACGATGAGGGCGACCAGCATCAGGCCGACAGCGAGCTGCAGCTGCCGGCGGCGAGCGCGCGCCTTGACCAGCGCGCGGCGCTGGCGGTTCAGCTCGTTCTGCGAGGCGCGCTCGGCCTCGAGCTGCTCGCGCCGGAAGTCCAACCGGCGCAGGCGGTTGGCCAGCATGGCGGCGTCGGCCAGGCGCCCCGCCGGGTTGCCGTGCGCGGCGCTGGCGATATCGTCGCGCAGCAGATCATCCTCGATCTCCTGCTCCCAGCCAGGTGCGAGCGCGCGCTGCACGTCGCCGGTGACGAGCTGGTACAGCATGACGCCGAGCGCGTAGACGTCGGCCTGCACGGTCGCCGGCTGGCCGCGCAGCACTTCCGGCGCGACGTACAGCGTGGTGCCGCCGGCGTCGCCGGTGTGAATGGTCTGGGTGAAGCCGAGGCGCGTGATGCCGAGCGACTTGAGCCGCTCGGGATCGAGTACGCCGCCCGCGCCGAAGTCGGCGAGCTTGAGGCGCAAGGGATCGGCCGGCGTGCCGGCGCCCTCGATCAGCACGTTGCCGGGCTTGAGGTCCTTGTGCAGCACGCCGACCGAGTGGGCGGCGGCGAGCGCCTCGGCGGTCAGCGCGGCGATTTCGAGGCGCGTCGCCAGCGGCACGTTGGCCAGGCCGCCGCGCTGCTGCGCCCACTGCACCAGGCTCAGGCCCGCGTGCTCGAACTCGATCCAGCACGGGGGCTCTTCGAGGTTCCAGTCGAGGATCTCGACGTAGTCGCGCCGGTCCGGCAGGGCGTCGTGCAGCAGCCGGTACAGCGTGATCTCGCGCTTGAGCGAAGCCAGCGAGCGGTTGTCCAGCGCGAACTTGTAGACCCGCGCCTCGTGAGTCTTGTCGTGCCGTACCAGCCAGGCCTCGCCGTGGGCACCGGCGCCGAGCCGCCCGACGAGGGCCCACTGCGGCCGGCCGGGCGGATGGTCGCCGGGGCCGAAGCTGAAGCGCGGTGGCCCCGGTGCCGGCGAGGACTCGATCCGGACCGGCGCGATCAGGCGATAGCCGAAGCCGTGGTGGGTCTTGATGATGCGCTGCTCGTCGTCGCCGAGCGCCTCGCGCAGGCGGCCGACGTGCTTGGTCAACACCGTCTCGGTGAGGATGCGCCCCGGCCAGACCGCCTCGAGCAGCTCGTCCTTGGTGACGACTTCGCCGGCGTGGTTCAGCAGACACAGCAGGACTTCGAGCGGCTTGCGCTCGATCGCAACCGGGCTGCCGTTGACGCTGAGTTCCAGCGTGCGCTCGTCCAGCGTGGCGCTGCCGAACGACCAGCGCCGCGCCTGCGGTGCGGCGGCCCCTGCGACCACGGTTGGCTCCACCGGACACCCCCGCGCGCAGGGTACTCCTCTCACCCCGGGCGGGCAGGCAAACGGTGGGGCTGCGCCAAGCGCCTGATTACGCGCCGGTTCTGGCGGCACGAATTCTTCAGGTGTTTTTCAGCGCGCGGTGAGGATTGCCGCGCGCCGCGCGCCTAGGGTGTGCCTGCCGGCGTGCGTTGACGGGGGACCAGGTAATGAACGTTTCTAAGAATGCTTTCGCGTGTGGCCTGATGCTGCTGTCCGGCGCCTGCCTGGCGTCGGCGGACGGCGATGCCAGCGCGCCCTGGGCATCGGTGTACTTGGGCGCATTCAACGGCAACCGCAATCCGCAGCTCAGCGGACAGGACGGCGGCAGGGCAACGGCGCTCGCGATGAACCAGCCCGTCGGTCAGCACCTCGCGTGGGGCATCGACTTCGCCACTTGCACGCAGCAATACGATTCGGGGCTGCAGGACGGCTTCTTCGTCGACGTAGGCAACAGCATGGACGTGGAGACGTGGTCGCTGAGCGGGCAGTTGCTCTACGTGGCCACGACGCCGAAGGCCGCGTTTTACGCCGGCGGCGGCACGGGCTTCTACCGGACCACGCTGAGCGTCGACGTTATCTTTTTTGGCATTCCCGGCACGTCCGAGGAGTCCGACTCCAGCTTCGGGGCCCACGTGCTCGCGGGGGTCAGCCTGGCGCTGAAGGATGAGTACTGGCTCGAACTCCAGTACCGCCGCAGCTTCGCCGAGTCCGATTTCGGCGAGTCGTACGGCCGGATCGACGTCGGTGGCAGCTTCGTGCTCGCCGGTCTGCAAATGCGCTTCAGGTGACCTCCGCGCGCAGTCAGGCCAGGTGCCGCACAGGCGGCGCCTGGCGGGAAGAAATTCGTCACGGCCTGGTCAGTTTTCGGTGAGGACTCGCGCGCGCGGAGGGGCTCGCGTGGATGCGGTTCACGGGAGAAGCGTCATGAACAACTCAGGCATTGCAGTGCTCGTGCTGGGGCTCGCCGTCACGTCGGCCCGGGCCGAGGTTCCGGTTGCGCTCGGACCGACGCTCGGCGGCTCGACCGGCGTCGACTGGCTGTACGGCTCGGTGCAGTCCAGCGCCGACGTCGGCCTGACCCTGCGCGCGGGCAAGGCCGGCGAGCGTCACTACCGCTTCGCCGCTTCCTACACCGACGGTCGCATCAAGGACGACGCCGAGGCCGGTTCGACGATTCACGAGTTCTCGGGTGTAGTTACGACCGCGGCCGTGGCCTGGCCGTTGTACGGCAACCGGGCCGTCAAGCTGTGGTTCGCGCCGGGCCTCAGCGTTTCGCGGCTGAACTTCGACAGCGCACAGGGCACGGGCTACGGCCTGGTCCTGTTCGCCGGAGCCGACTTCGAGGCCGGCGCAGGCCGGACGTACGTCGTCGAGGCCGGGCTGCGGCACGTCTGCCTGTTGCTGGAGCTGGACGACCCGGGCGCCCCGGGGCCGGGCGAGGACCACGACCAGATCGAGTTCGTGCTGCGGCTCGCGCTGCTGCTGGGGGACTAGAGCGGCGCTTCAGCCCAGGTGCACGGCGAGGACGTCCGCCAGCGCCGGCACCAGCGCCTCGGCTTCGCGCTCGACGGTCGAGCGGAAGCGCGCATAGAACACCTTCAGCGCGGCGCTGCTGCTGGCCGCGACCCGCGCATCGGCGATCGCGAGCACCGCCGCGGCGACCTGCGCACGGTCGCGCTTCAGGATCTTGGCGAACTCCGCACCGCCGGCGCCGCGCGCACGCTCGTGCAGCAGCTCGAGCGCGGCAGTGAAATCGGGCAACAGGCGCCTGACCGAGCGCGGCCAGGTCTTCGCGGCGCGTTTCTTCTTCGAGGAGCGCGGTCAGCTTGCCCATATAATTCGCCGGTGAACGAAAAGCCTAGCATGGCGGCGCTGAAGACCCGTCCGTGGGAGCGCAACGTCGCGCTGACGCGGATGGGCGTGACGGCCGGCGCGCAGATCGCGGCGCACGAGTTTGCCAACCTGTTCCGCGGCCGCGCGTCGCGCAACGCGTCGGACCGGACCTTCTACG
>JBOICR010000323.1:0-2729 GCA_050740195.1 Nevskiaceae bacterium
GCAGTTGCGACAGGCCCTGGAGCATGTGCGCCGCCGCGTGCACGCCGTTGATCAGGCGCGTGTTGAGGTCGGCGAGATTGCGATGCAGGTGGAAGGCGTACGGCCGGAACAGGTAATCCGAGAACAGGGTCGAGGCCAGCTCGGCGGAGCAGCGCCCGCGCGCGCGCGACTGCAGGTAGTTCACGAACAGGGCAAGGCCGGTCTTGACCAGGAACAGCGCGGCAAACGCCGAGGTCGCCGCGAGGATCAGCCACTGCCGATCGGCCAGCAGCGGCGCGGGCACCAGCCGCGCGACTGCGGGCCAGCGCTCGGCCAGCTGCGGTTCGGTCAGCACCATGACCAGCGGCACGACCGCGCCGACGCCCACCGCTTCCAGCAGGCCGGTCACGAAGCCCAGCAGCGCGGTGATCCAGACCAGGTGCCGCGTTTGCGGCGCCAGCGCGTCGAACACGCGCCGCAGCGCCGGCCTCGTCGCGAAGCGGCTCATGCGAACGCTCCCAACAGGCCGCCCACGTGGCGCGCGAAGCGTTCGCGCGCGAAACGTTCGACGCGCCGGGGATCAGGCGGTGCGCCGCTGAGCACCGCGCGCAGCGCTTCGACCAGTCCCTCTGCGTCCGCCGGCGCGAACGCGCCGATCGCGCCGTCGGCCAGCGCATCGACCGCCCCCGCCTCGCGGCTGCCGAGCACCGGCAGGGCACAGGCGGCGGCCTCCAGGTACACGATGCCGAAACCCTCGCCGGAGCTTGGCATCACGAAGGCATCAGCCAGCCGGTAGAACTCGACCAGCTCCTCGTGCGCGACCCGACCCGCGAACACGACGCGGGCGCCGACGCCCTGCTCGCGCGCGAGCGCCTCGAGCCGCCCGCGGTCGTCGCCGTCGCCGACGACGAGATAGCAGACGTCCGGCGCCAGTTGCGGCAGGGCGCGGATGACGCGCTCGTGGCCCTTGTACTGCTCGGCCGCCGCCAAACGGCCGACCGTGAGCAGTGCGCGCTTGCCGTGCAGGCCCAGCCGCTCGGCCAGCTTCGCGTGCCGGGGTCCCGGCGCGAAGCGCGGCTCGACCGTGTTCGGCAGCACGCGGACGCGGTGCGGTTCCAGCGCGGCCCATTCCAGGAACCGGCGCCGCGTGTAGCGGCTGACCGCGGTAACCAGCGTTGCGCGCTCGACGGCGCGTGCCCGCAGCGGTCCCGGCCGCTGCCAGGCTTCGATTCCGTGCAACTGCACCCACAGCGGCGCGCGCCGGATCGCCGCCGCGGTGGCCGCGAGCGGCGCAAGGTGCAGATGGCCGCACAGCACCAGGTCGTGCTTCGACGCAAGAACTTGCCACAGCGCCAGCGCCGCATACCCGGCGCGCCCGCCTCCCGCGCTGGCCTGCGCGACTTTGGGCGGCAGCGGCTCCTGACGGCGCGCCGGATGCCGGCACAGCACGTCCACGCACTCCACTTCCGGCATCGCCGCGAGGGCGTCGATCAGTTCGCGATTGAAGCGAGCGATGCCGCCATCGGCGCCGAAGGCGTCGCTGAGGAGCGCGAGGATTTTCATGCGGCTTGCCCGAAACGGCGCATGACTTCTCCAGCCCACGCGCGCGCCCATGGCGCGCGCGTCGCTTCGCGCTGCAGCCAGCGATGGATCGGCGTGGTGAAGCCGGTCTTGCGGCGGGCCAGCACGGCGTCCGGCAGCGGCGCGCGCGGCACGGCGGCGAGGATCGCTTTCCCGTTTATCGCGCCGGCACGGATCCACGGCGCCAGCCGTTGCAACAGGTGGTAATCGACCAGCGGCATGCGCACCTCCACCGAGTGTGCCATCGCCGCCCAGTCCGAATCGCGCAGCAACTGGTTGCGCATATACAACTGTGATTCAAGTGCGGTCACCCGAGCGTGCGCGGTGCCCGGGTCGGGTGTCAACGCGCGCCTCGCACAGTCGACCGCGTCGAGCCGGCGCAGGCCGTCCTCCCACATCTCGCGCGGCAGGCGCTCCCGCAACTCGACGGGCAGGAACAGGCCGCGCTTGAGCAGATAGGCGCCGGCATAGCTGCCGCCATAGCGCAGCATGGCCGGCAGCTTGGGGGAGGCGCCCGCGAGCGGGCGCAAGGCAGCTTCGACCAGGCGGCCCGCGCCCGGCACGCGCGACGGCACTGCCATCCAGCGCACCCAGCGCGGAATCGCCTGGAACGACGGGTAGCCGCCGAACAACTCATCGCCGCCCAGCCCGGACAGCGCGACCTTCAGGCCCTGTTCGCGCGCCGCCTTGGCGACGAACCACGTATTGATGCCGTCGATCGTCGGCTGGTCCATGGCCGCGAGGATGCGCGGCAGGTCGGCCTGGAATTCTTCGTGGGAAACGCGCCGGGTGACGTGCCGCGCGCCGTAGCGCGCGGCGACGGTTTCGGCGAACGGCGCTTCGTCGTCGGGAGTGCCGGAGAATTCGTCGAACGCCAGCGTGATCGTGCGGATGTCGGGGTAGCCGCACTCTTTCATCAGAGCGAGCAGCGTTCCCGAATCGACCCCGGCCGACAGGAACAGCCCCACCGGTACGTCCGCAACCAGGTGATGGCGCACGGACTCGACCAGGGCGTCGCGCACCTGTGCGGTCGCATCGGCACCGGCCGGCGCCGGCGCGTGCGCCAGTGCCGCGGCAACCGAAGCGTGCGGCCGCGGCGCACCGGCACCCAGGCGATCCACCCACAGGAAATGCCCGGCCGGGAGCTGGCGGATGGCGCGATGCAAGGT
>JBOICR010000324.1:0-3368 GCA_050740195.1 Nevskiaceae bacterium
GGACTACCTCGAGCGCATGGCGTCGGCGGATGCCGCCCTGCTGAAGGACATGACCGACCGCGCGGAGAAGCTGGCCCAGCGCGCAGCCGCGTTCGAGGACGCCGCGCCGACGCCGCGCGAAGAATCCACGAGGGTCGCGGCCGCCGCTCCGGCGGCGCCGAAACCGGCGGCCACGACGCCGACTCCGGCGCCGGGCAAGACCACGACCGCCCCGGCCCAGGCCACAACCGCCCCGGCCCAGGCCGCGACTGCGCCGCCGCCGCAAGTTGCCAGTGCCGCGCCAGCCCAGGCCGCGCCGAAACCGGCCGCCCAGAAGGCGAGCTGCGCGATCCATGTTTCCGAGCTCTCGTCCAGCGGCAAGCTGACCTACGAGGACGTCAAGCGCTTGAAGGGCGCGCGCTTCGACGAGGCAACCGGCAGCGTCTTCACGCCGCCGGTGCCGGCCCCCGGCTACAAGTCGGTCGTGTTCGAGGTGTTCCCGAACGGCTGCGTGCAGATGGTCCGCGGCGGCTTGCGCCGCTAGCAGGGATCCCTCGCCGCGCTACGCGTTGGCGGCCAGCTTCGTCGGCACGGGCTCCAGGTCGAGCCCGCCGTGGCCGTTGACCGTCGCGTGGAACTGCTCCGGCGTGAACACATCGACCTCGATCGCCTCGAGGCGCGCCGCCAGCGCGTCCTTGAGCAGGCGCACCTCGGCGGCGTTGACGATGCCCTTGGCCAGCGCTTCGTCGGCCACTTCCGCCGGCAGCAGCCCGCGCGTCAGCTGCTTCTTGCGCTGCGCGTAGATGATGCGCTCGGCGGCGGGGTGCGCTTCGGTGACGAGGCGGAACGCGCGCATCAGGCGGCCGACGCCGGGGTAGGTCTCCGGCGCGTGGAACAGGCCGTCGACCAGGCGCTTGTACTGTTCGTCGAAGTGGTCGATGCACAGCGCGGCCTCGTGGCTGACCTGGTCGGTCACCGGCCCGGTGAGCGGGTTCAGGCGCAGCAGCCAGCTGCCCGCGGTGCGCATCCAGAAACCCACCAGCGGGGCGCGGAAGTTGGCGTAGATGCCCTCGAAGGCCAGCTGGATCTCGCGCAGCGCGTAGTCGCAGGCGTAGCGGACCATCGGCAGGTCTTCGGTGCGGCGGCCCTCGGCTTCGAAGCGGCGCAGCGCCGAGAACGCGAGGAACTGCCAGGCCAGCGCGTCGGCGTAGCGCCCGGTCAGCTTGCCGCGCGCCTTGAGCTTGCCGCCGATGAAGAACATCGCGAGGTTGGTCAGCATCGCGTAGCGTGAAGCGGCCCAGCCCAGCCGGCGGTAGTACGTCGCGGTGTCGCCGGACACGGGCGAGCCCGCGCTCCAGCCGCGCGTGAACGTGCGCACGACGGTGCGGCCGATGGTCATGAAGAAGTGGCCGAACCAGGCGAGCAGGTTGTTGCGGAAGCCCGCGGCGTCGCCGCCTTCAATCGCCTTGACGACCTTCAGCGCGTACGGATGGCAGCGCGTGGCGCCCTGGCCGAAGATGATCAGCGTGCGCGTCATGATGTTCGCGCCTTCGACCGTGATGGCCACCGGTGCGCCGGCGTAGCCCTTGCCGATGATGTTGTTCGGGCCCTGCATGACGCCCGCGCCCGCGAAGACGTCCATGCCCTCGCGGCCGAGTTCGCGCGCGATCTCGGTCGTGTACGCCTTCAGGATCGCGGAGATCACCGGCGGCTGCTGGCCGCCGTCGATCGCCGAGCACGCGAACACGCGCGCGCCCTCCAGGGCGTAGGCCAGGCCGGCGATCTTGCCGACTTTTTCCTCGATGCCCTCCATGCGGCCGATCGGGATGCCAAACTGCTGGCGCACCATCGAGTAGGCGCCGGTGACGGCCATGACCGACTTGGCGCCGCCGACCGCTCCGGCCGGCAGCGAAATCGCGCGACCGCCGGCGAGCTGCTCCATCAGCATGCGCCAGCCCTGGCCGGCACCCTCGGCGCCGCCGACGATCTGGTCCGCCGGGACGACGACGTCCTTGCCGATGATCGGGCCATTCGGGAACGGGTCGCCGATCGGCTCGTGGTGGTCGCCGATGTGCAGGCCCGGCGTGCCCTTGTGCACCAGCACGACCGTGATACCCGGCTCGACGCCCTTGCCAAGCAGGTTGTCCGGGTCGGAGAGCTGGCAGGCGATCGAGATCAGGTTCGCCACCGGCGCGAGCGTGATGTAGCGCTTGCGGAAGTTGAGCTTGAGCTGCAGCTTGCCGTGGAGATCCTTGAACACCACGCCTTCGGCCTTGATCGATGCGGCGTCCGAGCCCGCAGTCGGCTCGGTCAGGCCGAAGCAGGGCACGTACTCGCCCGAGGCGAGCTTGGGCAGGTAGTGCTGCTTCTGCGCCTCGGTGCCGTAATGGATCAGCAGCTCGGCGGCGCCGAGCGAGTTCGGGATCACGACGTAGGTCCCGACGACGTTCGACACCGGCGACAGCTTGGCCATCACCGCGCTGCGCAGCAGCGCCGAGTAGCCCTTGCCGCCGTACTCCTTTGGAATCAGCAGGCCGAAGAAGCCCTGCTTCTTGAGGTAGCCGATGATGTGCTCGGGCACTCGGCGCGTGCGCGCGATGGTGTAGCGGTCGATCATCTTGCAGACTTCCTCGGCCGGGCCGTCGAGAAACGCCCGCTCTTCGGGCGACAGCGTGTTGTAGGCCTCGCCCAGCATTCTTGTGAAGTCGGGATTGCCGCCGAACAGTTCGCCGTCGATCCAGACCGTGCCGGCCTCGAGCGCCTGGCGCTCGGTATCGGAGATTTGCGGCAGCATCTTGCGCGCCTTCATCCAGTTCATCAGCACTGCGAACATTTCAAGCTCCTTTATTTCCTTAAGCCGCCGCGGCGACCTTGATCGGCGCGGCGTCCTCGAATTTCTTTCCTTCCCGGGCCAGCTTGACGACGATTGCGGCCGGCTTGAAGCGCTCGCCGTACTTCTTCGCGAGCTCCTTGCTGCGCTTGACGAAGTTGTCCAGGCCGTAGGCATTGATGAACTGCAGCGCGCCGCCCTGGAACGGCGCGAAGCCCCAGCCGAAGATCGAGCCGATGTTGGTGTCCGCCACGGTCTCGACCACGCCCTCGGCGTAGCACTTCGCGGCCTCGTTGGCCTGCGCGAACATGAGCCGGTCGATCAGCTCCTGCTGCGGCAACTGCTCCATGAGCGGGAAGTGCTTCATCAGGTCCGGCCACAGGGACTTCCGTGCGTTCGGTGCCTGCGGATACTCGTAAAAGCCCTTGCCGGCCTTCTTGCCCGCGCGGTTCAGCTCCTTGACCATCTTCTCGATGACCTTCGCGCCCGGATGCTCGGGCAGCGTCTTGCCCTCGGCGGCGAAATCCTTGCGGGTCTGCTCGAGGATGTGCATGGACAG
>JBOICR010000325.1:0-3830 GCA_050740195.1 Nevskiaceae bacterium
CGGTGGCGTAGCCGGTGTCGCCGGCGCGCAGCAGCTTGCCGCCGAACTGGTTGGTGAGGAACGGCGCGCAGCGGCTGGCGATGTTGACGTACTTGCCGACCAGGTCGGAGTTGATGCGCGCGACGAAATCGTCGAGCGACAGGTCGAGGTCCTCGGGCGCGTCGGTCAGCTTGGTCGCGAAGTAGTAGCGCAGGTACTCGACGTTGAGGTGCCTTGCCCAGGTCTCGGCGCGGATGAAGGTGCCGCGGCTCTTGCTCATCTTGGCGCCATTGACGGTGAGATAACCGTTGACGTTGAGCGCCGTCGGCGCGCGGAATCCCGCGCCGTGCAGCATGGCCGGCCAGAACAGGCCGTGGAAATTGATGATGTCCTTGCCGATGAAATGCCACATCTCGGCTTTCGAGTCCGGCTTCAGGAAGTCGTCGAACTTCGCGCCGCTGCGCGCGCAGAACTGCCTGAAGCTCGCCAGGTAGCCGATCGGCGCGTCCAGCCAGACGTAGAAATACTTGCCGGGCTTGCCGGGAATCTGGAAGCCGAAGTACGGCGCGTCGCGCGAGATGTCCCAATCCTTGAGCCCGGCGTCGAGCCACTCGCGCAGCTTGTTCTTGACCGCGCTGTTGAGCGTCGCCGTGGCGACCCACTGCTTCAGGAAATCGGCGAACGCACTGACCTTGAAGAAGTAATGCTCGGAGGCCTTGCGCACCGGCGGCGCGCCGGACACGACCGAGTACGGGTTCTTCAGGTCGGTCGGTGCGTAGGTCGAGGCGCAGTTCTCGCAGGAGTCGCCGTACTGGTCCTTGGCGCCGCACTTGGGGCACTCGCCCTTGATGTAACGGTCGGGCAGGAACATCTGCTTGGCCGGGTCGAAGAACTGCTCGACCGAGCGCGCGGCGATGTGGCCGGCCTGGTCCAGGCGCGCGTAGAACAGCTCGCTCAGCTCGCGATTCTCGCGTGAGTCGGTCGTGTCGTAGTTGTCGAAGGCGACGTGGAAGGCGGCGAAGTCGCGCACGTGCTCGCGCTGCACCGCTTCGATGAACTGTTCCGGCGGTACGCCGGTTTTTTCGGCCGCGAGCATGATCGGCGTGCCGTGCGCGTCGTCGGCGCACACGTAGTGCACCGTGTTGCCGGCCATGCGCTGGAAGCGCACCCAGATGTCGGCCTGGATGTAGCCCACCAGGTGGCCGATGTGAATCGGCCCGTTGGCGTAGGGCAGGGCATTGGTGACGAGCAGGTTTTTAACGGCGAGCGTCCGCGTCATGTGCAAGAGCCTGAAAGAGCGGCGGATTATGCCACTGAGGCCGGACCGATAGGTCCCAATCGATTACACTCCCGGCCCCATGCCGCACGCCCAGCCCCAGCCACTGCCCGGAGTGCGCCACGTCGTCGCGGTTGCCAGCGGCAAGGGCGGCGTCGGCAAGTCCACGGTGGCGGTGAACCTCGCGCTGGCGTTCAAGGCCGAGGGCGCGAGGGCCGGCATCCTCGACGCCGACATCTACGGTCCAAGCCAGCCGCTGATGCTGGGCAGCAAGGACCGGCCGAGCTCGCCGGACGGCAAGCGCATGAACCCGATCCAGGCCCACGGCCTGCAGGCCATGAGCATCGGCTTCCTGATCGACGAAGACCAGCCGATGATCTGGCGGGGGCCGATGGTCACGCAGGCGCTGCAGCAGATGCTGGCGGAAACCGTCTGGGACGACCTCGATTACCTCGTGGTCGACCTGCCGCCCGGCACCGGCGACGTCCAACTGTCGCTGTCGCAGCGCGTGCCGATGACCGGCGCCGTGATCGTGACCACGCCACAGGACATCGCGCTGCTCGATGCGCGCAAGGCGCTGCAGATGTTCAAGCGCGTCGAGGTGCCGGTGCTCGGCATCGTCGAGAACATGAGCACGCACGTCTGCGGCAAGTGCGGCCACGAGGAGCCGATTTTCGGCACGGGCGGCGGCGAGCGCCTGGCGCAAGAGTACGGCGTCGAGCTGCTCGGGCAGGTGCCGCTCGACATCCGCATCCGCGAGCAAGCCGACGGTGGCACGCCGACCGTCGCGGCCGAGCCCGACTCGCCGCTGGCGCAGCGCTACCGCGACATTGCGCGCAAAGCCATGCAACGGATCGCCGGCGTGCCGGCGAAGAACTTTCCCACGATTTCGATCACGGAAGACTGAGGGCTCACCCCATGAGCCTGACGGTTTGCGCATAATGACGACGAGTCGATGGATGCAGTGCTGAGAACAGGGAGCGCTTGATGAGCATCAAGTCCGACCGCTGGATCCGCGAGATGGCGGAAAAGCACGGCATGATCGAACCGTTCGCGCCGAAACAGGTACGCTCGAACGGCGGCGGCAAAATCGTCAGCTACGGTGTGTCGAGCTACGGCTACGACGTGCGCTGCGCCGACGAGTTCAAGGTGTTCACCAACATCAACTCGACGATCGTCGACCCCAAGAACTTTGACAGTAGAAGCTTCGTGGACTTCAAGGGGGACCACTGCATCATCCCACCCAACTCCTTCGCACTTGCGCGCACGGTTGAATACTTCCGCATCCCGCGAAACGTACTCGTGTGTTGCTTGGGCAAATCGACTTATGCCCGTTGCTTCCGTGGCGACCAGCGCGTTGCGCTCGTCGATGGGACCTCGGTCAGCTTCGAGGACATGATCCAGCGCTCCGAAAAGGGGGAGGACTTCTGGGGCTACAGCATGGGCGAGTTCGGCCGTGTGATCGTCGCGAAGCTGGAGGCGCCTCGGCTGATCGGGCAAGACTCGCTCATCGAGGTCACTCTCGACTCCGGTGAGCCGATTCGCTGCACTCCGGACCATGTGTTCCTGCGCCGCGACGGCACGACGGCGCCCGCAGCGGAGCTGCGGCCCGGAGATTCCCTCATGCCGCTGTACCGGCAGCCGGTGCGCGGTTACGAAACGGTCTATCAGCCGCTGAACGGACACCTGACGCCCACGCACCGCCTCGCGGACGAGTGGAACCTGCGCTGCGGCATCTACGAGGATGGTGACGGCGAGCACCGCCACCACGTCGACCACGACCGGCGCAACAACCGACCCTGGAACATCACCCGCATGGCGGCTGGCGATCACATCCGGCATCACAACGCCGAGAACTACGGCGAGGAGTTTGACCCCGCCGAGCACAGCGCCGCGATCCGGCAAGCCTTCGAGCGGCTCTCACAGGACGGCGAGTGGTCGCGGCGGTTCAGCGCGGCGCAGGCCGCGAGGGCGCGCGCGTTCTGGCATCAGGCCGAGTATGCCGACACCCGCCGCGCCGTCATCGAGGGGCGCTGGAACCCGAGCGATGCAACGCGCGAGGCGTTCCGCCAGGCTCAGCTCAGGCGCTACGCCGATCCCGCGGAGCGGGAGCGGCAATCGCGGTTGCAGAGAACCGCCTGGGCCGCCGGCTCCATTCGCGGTGCCGCGCGCGCACTGGAATGCGATCGCACCGTCTTCCGCAGGTTCCCGGAGGTGATCGCCGAGTTCCGGGGTACGCCCGGACGCAATCACAAGGTCCGGGGCATCCGCGAGCTGCCTGGCGTACACGACGTTTTCTGCCTGACCGTGCCAGAGGCCGGCAACTTCGCGCTCGAAGCCGGAGTCTTCACCTCGAATTGCGGCATTATCGTGAACGTAACGCCCCTGGAACCCGAGTGGGAAGGGCACGTCACGCTGGAGTTCTCCAACACCACCCCGCTGCCGGCGAAGATCTACGCCAACGAGGGCGTGGCGCAGATGCTGTTCCTCGAGTCCGACGAGGTCTGCGAGACGTCCTACAAGGACCGCGGCGGCAAGTACCAGGGCCAGAAGGGCGTCACGCTGCCCAAGGCCT
>JBOICR010000326.1:0-1736 GCA_050740195.1 Nevskiaceae bacterium
TCTGGATCACGCTGCAGCAGGGCGTCGACTTCGTGCTGGCCTCGTTCGCGCGCATGCAGGGCGGCGAGCTGTACGTGCCGAAGATCCCTTCGGCGCGCATCACCGACCTGGCCCGCGCGGTGGCGCCGGATGCGCCGACGCGCATCGTCGGCATCCGGCCCGGCGAGAAGCTGCACGAGATGATGTGCCCGCGCGACGACGCCCACCTGACGCTCGAGTTCGCCGACCACTATGTGGTGCGCCCGGCGATCACCTTCAGCACGCCGGTGAACCAGGAGGTCAACGCGCTCGGCGAGCGCGGCCGCCCGGTGCCGCCGGACTTCGAGTACGGCTCCGAGCACAACCCGCATTTCATGAGCGTCGAGGACCTGCGCCACCTGGTCGCGCAATGACGCGCATCGGCTACGGGCGCCAGGACCTCGTCGAGGCCGACGTCGCCGCGGTGGTCGCGGCACTGCGCTCGGGCTGGCTGACCCAGGGCCCGGCGGTCGAGCGCTTCGAGCAGGCCGTCGCCCAGTACTGCGGCGCCAGTCACGCGGTCGCGGTCAGCTCGGGCAGCGCCGCGCTGCACCTCGCCTGCCGCGCCCTCGACCTCGGCCCCGGCGACGCGCTGTGGACCTCGCCGAACACCTTCGCCGCCTCGGCCAACGGCGCGCGCCATTGCGGGGCCGCGGTGGACTTCGTCGACGTCGAGCCGGACAGCGGCAACCTCTCGGTCGAGCGCCTCGCCGAGAAGCTCGCCCGGACCGAGGCCGCCGGCCGGCTGCCGCGCGCGGTCGTGCCAGTGCACTTCGCCGGCCGGCCCTGCGACCTCGGCGGCGTGCACGCGCTCGCCGCGCGTTACGGATTTCGCGTGATCGAGGACGCCTGCCACGCGCTCGGCGCGACCTGCGACGGCCACCGCGTCGGCGGCGGCGCGCAACTCGACGTCGCGGTGCTGTCGTTCCACCCGGTGAAGTCCATCACCACCGGCGAAGGCGGCATGGTGCTGACCCACGACGCCGCACTCGCCGATCGCGTGCGCCGGCTGCGCAGCCACGGCATGACGCGCGACGCCGCGCTGATGCCGGAACCGCCTGACGGCCCGTGGCGCAGCGCGCAGGTCGAACTCGGCTACAACTACCGCCTCACCGACCTGCAGTGCGCGCTCGGCGCCCAGCAGCTTACGCGGCTCGATGAACTGGTCGCGCGGCGCCGCGAGCGCGTCGCGGGCTACGCGCAGCGGCTCGCCGGCCTGCCGCTGCGGCTGCCGGAGGAGCCCGACGGCGCCAGCAGCGCCTGGCATCTGTACGTGGTGCGCTTCGAGGACGCCGCGCGCCGGCGGCCGGCGTTCGAAGCGCTCGCGGCGGACGGCATCGATTGCCAGGTGCACTACTACCCGCTGCACCTGCAGCCGTATTACCGCCAGGCCGGCTTCGCGCCTGGCGATTTTCCGGAGGCCGAGCGCCACTACCGCGAGGCCCTGTCCCTGCCCCTGTTCCCCGCACTCACGGAGGCCGACCAGGCGCGCGTCGCCGAGGTGCTCCGGCGCGTGCTGGCCTGAGCGCGGCCGTGCACATCGCCTTTCGCGTCGACGCCTCGCTCGAGATCGGCACCGGCCACGTGATGCGCTGCCTCGCGCTAGCGGCCGGGGCGCGGGCGCGCGGCGCCACGGTGAGCTTCGTCTGCCGCAACCTGCCGGGACACCTCGCGGATCACGTGCGCGAGCGCCGGGTCGACCTCGCCCTGCTGCCGGC
>JBOICR010000327.1:0-9911 GCA_050740195.1 Nevskiaceae bacterium
AGCAACCACACGCTGGTGCTGGTCGACGGCATCCGCGTCAATCCATCCTCGAGCGGCGGCGCGGCGCTGCAGAACATCAGCCCCGATGCGATCGAGCGCATCGAGATCGTCAAGGGGCCGCGCGCCACGCTGTACGGATCCGACGCGATTGCCGGCGTGATCAACATCATCACGCGCGCGCCGGCGGTGCCGGCGGCCGAAGTGCGCGGTCGCGGCGGCTCCTACGGCACGCGCGACGGGAGCCTGTTCGCCGCGACCGGCGACGGCACCAGCGGCGTCGCCCTGCATGCGCAGCACCTCGAAAGCGACGGCTTCCCGCCGCAGCCGTCGCAGACGCAGGACCGCGGGTTCCGCAACTCCACCGCGAGCCTGCGCGGACAGGCGCAGGCCGGGCCGGTCGCGCTCGGCGCGCAGGCGTGGCACACCGAAGGCACCAGCGAGTACGTCGGTTTCTTCGGGCCGGCCGACCAGGATTTCCGCAACCAGGTGCTGGCCGCTCACGCGTCGGCCGAACCGGTGCCGGCGTGGGAGCTGCGCCTCGGCGCAAGCCGAATGCTCGACGAGGTCAAGCAGAATCAGAGCGACGATTTCGTCCGCACCGAGCGCTTCGCGCTGGACTTCGGCAACGTGGTGGCGGTCGGCGCCGCATCGCACCTGTCGGCCGGCGCGCGGCTGGCGCGCGAGGAGGTGCGCGCGGCGCTGTTCGGCACGCCGATCGCCGAGGATCGCGACGTGCATTCGGCGTTCGTCCAGTACGAGATCGCCACAGGAGCGAACCGCGTGCTGGCCGCGGCCAGCGCCACCGACCACGACGCGCTCGGCTCCCGGGTCGACTGGAACGTCGAGTACGGCCTGGACCTGGCGACCGCGACGCGGCTGATTCTGGCCGCCGGCAGCGGCTTTCGCGCACCCGACGCCACCGACCGCTTCGGCTTCGGCGGCAATCCCGAGCTCGAGCCGGAGCGCGCGCTCAACTACGAGGCAGGAGTCCGCCAGCAACTGGGCCCGCGCCACAGCGCCGAGCTGCGCGTGTTCCGCTCCGAGGTCGACGACCTGATCAGCGTGGAGTGCGTGGGCAACTGCTTCGACGCCGATCCGTTCAACGACGTCTTCATGGCCGTCAACGTCGACGAGTACCGCAACCGCGGCGCCGAACTGAGCTGGCGCCTCGACACCGGCGGCTGGAGCGCGCGCGCGTCGCTGCTGAAGCAGGCGCCGCGGTCGGCCGCGCGGCCCGATCCCTGCTCCGGCACCGAGCGGCTGTGCCGGCGCGCGGACGAGAGCGCCGCCGCGAGCCTGGCGCGCCGCTGGGACCGCTACAGCGTCGGGCTCGACGTGCTGGGCATCGGCGAGCGCGTGGACTTTGGCGGCGCGCCACTGGCGGGGTACGCATTGCTGAACCTCACCGGCGGCGTCGAGCTCGGGAATTTCCAGGTCAGCGGGCGCGTCGAGAATGTCCTCGACCGCGACTACCAGACTGCCGCCGGCTTCAGCCAGGCGGAGCGCTCCTTCTATCTGACCGTCGGCTGGCGACGGTAGACTCGCGGCGTGGGCCACCGACTGAGCAGGATCGTCACGCGCACCGGGGATGGCGGCGACACCGGCCTGACCGGCGGCGCGCGCGTGCCCAAGACCCACGCGCGCGTGCACGCGATGGGCGACGTCGACGAGCTGAACAGCCAGGTCGGCGTGCTGCTCACGCAGAGATTGCCGAAGACCCTGGCCGCGACGCTGACGCGGGTCCAGCACGAGCTGTTCAACCTCGGCGGCGAACTGTCGATGCCCGGCACGGCTCTGGTGAAGGAATCCGACCTGCTCGCGCTGGAACGGGAGGTCGAGGCGCTGAACCGCGGCCTGCCGCCGCTGAAGGATTTCGTGCTGCCGGGCGGCACGCCCGCGGCCGCCGCCGCGCACCTGGCGCGGGCGATCTGCCGGCGCGCGGAGCGCGCGGTGTGGGCGGTGAACGCGCTGGAGCCGCTGAACGCGGCGACGCCGCGCTACCTCAACCGCCTTTCCGATTTCCTGTTCGTGGCGGCGCGGGTGCTGGCGCGTGCGCGGGGGCGGAAGGAAACGCAGTGGCGGGGTACTTCGCGCGGGCGGCGCTGAGCGCGCCGCACAGCTGCTCGACGCCGTCCAGCAGCCGCGGCGTCGCCCGGTCCAGCAGGTTGCCGTCGATCGCGAACATCGCGCCGGCACGCGTCGCCGAGACGCCGGGGCCGCGCTGCCAGAACTTGCGGATCGCGGCCTGGTCGTCCTGGCGCGTATAGACGATCGCCTGCGGGTCGCGCGCGACGATCGCCTCGCGCCCGACCGGCCCCGCCAGCATCGGCAGGTCGGCGAACACGTTGCGGCCGCCGCACAGCGCGATCGCCTGGCTGATCGGGCTGTCGCGGTTGATGCTGTACGGCGGGTCGGTTTCGATCTGGTAGAAGACCCGCACCACGGCATCGGCCGCGTGTCTCGACCGCAGCTTCGCCAGCCGCGTTGCGTAGTCGTTCGCCGCGCGCGCCGCCGCCGGCTTGGTGCCGAGCAGCTCGCCGACCTGGCGCAAGCCGGCGGCGACTTCGTCGACACTGCGGATCGCGACCGGCTCGACCCGCAGCTTGAGCCCGCGCAACCGCTCGATCGTCTCGCGCGGCGTGCCGCCGTCCCAGGCCAGCACGAGGTCGGGCCGCAGCCCGACGACTTGCTCGACGTTGACCGCGTACGCATCGCCGACTTTCGGCAGCTGTGCCACGCGCGCCGGGAAGTCGCTCCACGCCACCACGCCGACCAGCTTGTCGCAGCCGCCGGCGGCGCAAGCCAGCTCGGCCAGGTGCGGCGACAGCGCAATCACGCGTTCGGCCGCGTGCGATGCGCCGGCGACCGCCAGCCCGAGGCCGGCCAGCCCCCCGGCCAAGCATGACCTGACTCTTGCGCCGAGGGCATTGGCCGCGGCGAGCGGCTTCACGCGATCCAGCCCCCGGCCGTGAACAGGCCGAATCCGGCGAGCAGGATCAGCAGCGCGCGGCGCTGCATCGCCAGCACTTCGCGCAGGCACTCGTCCAGCGTGGCCGGCATGATCGGCCCGGCCTCGCCTTCCTCGACGGTGAGCGCCGCCGCCGAGACCTCGGCGAGGATCGCCCAGGTGCGCTCGCGCCAGTTCGCGAAGGTCTCGTCGCGCAGCCGGCGGAACCGCAGCAGCGCCTGGTCGAGGCTGCCGGCCAGGCCGAACAGCGCGGCGTTGACGCGGCTCGGCACCCACGCGGCCGCGGCGTGCAGCGTGACCGCGGCCGCCTCGGCGCGGGTGTCGGGCTGGGTCTCGTGCACAAAGCGCGGGATGCGGCTGGCGAGCCGGTACAGCACCGCGCCGGTCGGCCCGGCGACGATGAACCACAGCAGCACGCCGAACAGGCGCTCGTGCGACTGGATGAACAGCGCGCCGATCATCGAGCGGCGCGTCGCCTGCGGGCCCGGGCCGCGCAGCAGGGACAACGTCAGCGTGCGCTGCTGGCCGAGGTCGTTCTTGTCGTAGGCATCGATCAGCCGGTAAATGTCGTTGGCCAGGTGCCGCGGCCCGAGGCAGAAAAACAGCACCGCCGTGCCGTAGGCGAGGTCCAGCAGCGGATCGCGCAGGCACCAGTCGAGCACGCCGGCGAGCGCGGTGCCTGCGGCCAGCAGCACGACCGGCGCCGCCGCCGAGCGCCAGTAGGCGCCGAGCGGGACCCGCCGCTGCACGCTGACGACCAGTTGCTGCAGCACCATCGGCTCGCCGACCCGCGGCAGGTGGCCGACGATGCGCTCGGCCACCAGCGCCAGCAGGATGCCGACGAAGGTCATGCGTCGAGCTCCGCGTGCAGGCGCAGCCAGTCGAACCGCGGGCCCGGATCGGTCTTGCGCCCGGGCGCGATGTCGCTGTGCCCGACGATGCGCGACGGCGTGATCGCCGGGTAGGCGCGCATCAGCGCGCCGGCGATTTCGGCGAGCCGCCGGTACTGGATCGGCGCAAAGGCCTTGTCGTCGCAGCCCTCGAGCTCGACGCCGATCGAGAAGTCGTTGACGCGGTGCCGGCCATCGAACATCGATTCGCCGGCGTGCCAGGCACGCCGGTCGAACGCGACGTACTGCTTGACCGCGCCGCCGCGAAAGATGCACAGGTGCGACGAAACCGTGAGCTCGTGAATCTTCCCGAAATAAGGGTGGGCCCCGGGGTCGAGGGTGTTCGTGAACAGCCGGTCGATCCAGCGCCCCCCGAACTGCCCCGGCGGGAGCGAGATCGCATGCACCACCAGCAGGCTGATGTCGGCCGGATCAGGCCGTGCATCGAAATTGGGGGAGGCCACGAAGGCGGCGCCGCCCAGCCGGTGCGAGCCGCGACGGACGCCATAACGGGCCCGCGCCGCCGCCGGCACGCGCGGCTTTGCCGCGGCGCGAACAGTCATTAAGCTGCCCGACACCCGCAGACCCGTACCCAGGATCTCGCCATGCCCAGAATCATACCTGCCGCGCCCCTGCTCGTTGCCGCGGCGGCCGCCCTCGCCGCGTGCGCCGGCGACGTCAAGCTCGGCAACGCCACCGTCACGATCGAACCGTACGACGACGCCCCCGCCTCCGGTTCCGCGCCGGCGCTGGCCGACCTGGACATCCCCTACGAGAAGCACGTCCTGCCCAACGGGCTGACCGTGATCATCCACGAGGACCACAAGGCGCCGATCGCCGCGATCAACCTCTGGTACCACGTCGGCAGCAAGGACGAGAAGCCCGGCAAGACCGGCTTCGCGCACCTGTTCGAGCACCTGATGTTCAACGGCTCGGAGAATTTCAACGACGAGTTCTTCCGCCCGCTCGAGCGCGCCGGCGCCACCAAGGCCAACGGCACCACCTGGCTGGACCGCACGAACTACTTCCAGAACGTGCCGACCTCGGCACTCGACCTCGTGCTGTGGCTCGAGTCCGACCGCATGGGCCACTTGCTCGGCGTGATCGACAAGAAGAAGCTCGACGAGCAGCGCGGCGTCGTCCAGAACGAGAAACGCCAGGGCGAAAACGAACCCTACGGCAAGGTCGACGAGTTGACCTCGGCCAGCACCTACCCGGCCGGGCACCCGTACTCGTGGAGCACGATCGGCTCGATGGAGGACCTCAACGCGGCCTCGCTGGCAGACGTGAAGGAGTGGTTCACCACGTGGTACGGCGCGGCCAACGTCACGCTGGTGGTCGCCGGCGACGTCAAGCCCGCCGAAATCCTGAAAAAGGTCGAACGGTACTTCGGCGACATCCCGGCCGGTCCGCCGCTCAGGCGCCAGCAGGCGTGGGTCGCGAAGATGACCGGCGAGCGCCGCGCTTCGCTGCAGGACCGCGTGCCGCAGGCGCGTTTCTACAAGACCTGGAACATCCCGGGAATCACCGAGCGCGACTTTACGCTGCTCGACCTTTATTCGGACGTGCTGGCCGGCAGCAAGAACAGCCGCCTGTACAAGCGCCTGGTGTACCAGGACCAGGTCGCCACCGCGGTCGGCGCCGGCGTCGGCCCGTTCGAACTCGGCTCACAGTTCCAGCTCGACGTGATGCTGAAGCCGGGCGCCGAGCTCGCCGACGTCGAGCAGCGCGTCAACGAGGAATTGGCGCGACTGCTGCGCGAGGGCCCGACCCAGCAGGAGCTCGACCGCATCAAGACCGTGCGCTACGCCGCGCTGGTGCGCGGGCTCGAGCGCATCGACGGCTTCGGCGGCAAGTCGCACATCCTGGCCGAGAGCCAGGTCCTGGGCGGTTCGCCGGACTTCTACAAGCAGCGGCTGCGCTGGGCGCAGAAGGCCACGCGCGAGGACCTGCGCGCCGCCGCGCAGCGCTGGCTCGCCGACGGCACCTTCGTGCTGCACGTCCTGCCGATCCCCGAGCACACCGCGGCCAAAGACGGCGTCGACCGCAAGCGCCCGCCGGCGACCGGATCGCCGCCCGAACTCTCGCTGCCGGCGCTGCAGCGCGACACGCTGTCGAACGGCCTGACGCTGGCGCTGGCCGAGCGGCACAATGCGCCGGTCGTGCAGATGAACCTGATCGTCGACGCCGGGCTGTCGGCCGACACGGCCGATGCGGCGGGCACCGCCAAGTTCACGCTGAACATGCTCGACGAGGGCACGACGACGCGCGATGCGCTGCAGGTCGCGGGGCGCGCGGAGGAGCTCGGCGCGCGGCTGTCGACCGGCTCGATCCAGGACAGCTCGTACATCAACCTGTCGGCGATCAAGAGCGCGCTGGCCGACTCCGTCGAGCTGTTCGCCGACGTGATGCTGCACCCGTCGTTCCCGGAGAAGGATTTCGCGCGGCTGAAGGCGATCCGCCTGGCCGAGATCCAGCAGGAAAAGGTCAGTCCCGATGGGCTCGCCTTCCGTCACTACCGCAAGCTCCTGTTCGGGGCCGGCCACGCTTACGGCAACGCCGGCTCCGGCAACGGCACCGAGGCGACCGTGCAGGCGTTGACGCCCGACAAGCTGCGCGCGTTCCATGCCCGCTGGGTGCGGCCTGACAACGCCACGCTGCTGATCGTGGGCGACACCACGCTGGCCGAGATCAAGCCGGTCCTCGAGAAATATCTCGGCGGCTGGAAGGCGCCGGCCGGGGCGAAGCCGTCGAAGAACGTCGCCGCGGTCGCGTTGCCGCCCGGGCAACGCGTGTTCCTGATCAACCGCACCGGCTCCGAGCAGTCGTTCGTGCTGGCGGCGCACACCGCCCCGCCGAAATCGGACCCGGACGACATCGCGATGCAGGCCGCCAACACGGCGCTCGGCGGGCTGTTCACCTCGCGCATCAACATGAACCTGCGCGAAGACAAGCACTGGAGCTACGGCGCGGCGAGCGGCCTGGTCGAAGCGCGTGGGCCGCGGCCGTTCCTCGCCTATGCCTCGGTGCAGACCGACAAGACCGCCGAGTCGATGACCGAGCTGCGCAAGGAGCTGGTCGAGGCGGTCGGCAAGCGGCCGCTGAAGGACGCCGAAGTCGAGCAGTCGCGCAAGGCGCTGGTGCTGTCGCTGCCCGGCGAGAACGAGACCACGCCGGAAGTGGCCGGCTCGTTCGTGAACATCCTGACCTTCGGCCTGCCGGACGGCTACTACAACGAGTACGTCGGCAAGGTGAACGGGCTGACGGCGGCACAGGCCAACGCCGCGCTCAAGCGCCTGGTCAAACCGGACGCGCTGACCTGGCTCGTCGTGGGCGACCTCGCGAAGGTCGAGGCCAAGGTGCGCAAGCTCAACTTCGGCGAGGTGAAGGTCCTCGACGTGGACGGCAACGAGCTGCGGTAGGAGCGCCGCTCAGGCGCGACTCAGTCCAGGTCGCCGAGCGGACGGACGAAGGTGTACGCGGCGGGCTCGAGGATCAGGCGGCGCGCCGGTTCCTTGAAGTTCAGCGTGAGCGCGTTGATCGGCAGCGCGACGACGAACACGGCGGTGCCGAGCAGCGTGCCGGCCAGCGACAGCGGCCGCACGATGATGAGGTCGAGGGTCATCTGCTCGCCGGTGGGCGCGGTATCGATGACCCGGTTGCCCTGGTCGTCGACCTCGTCGAAGGCGCCGGCGTTGGCGCACAGCGCCAGCGCCGCGACGGCCGCGGCGTGGGCGATGAATCGGATGGGACGGCGCATCTGTCGCTCCTCGGCAACCGGAGTCAGGCTAGTTTACCCCGCCTCCGCGCGCGGCGGGCGCGTGGCGAGGCTGCGCACCGCGTCAACCGCGGTGATTTCGCCGGTGAGGACCTTCACGACCTGCTCGCTGATCGGCATGTCGACGCCGTGCTTGCGTGCCAGGCGCATGACCTCGGGCGCGGCGCGCACGCCTTCGACCACCTGGCGAATCTCGGCCACGGCTTGCGACACTGACAAGCCCTTCGCCAGCGCCAGGCCCATGCGGCGGTTGCGCGACTGGTCGTCGGTGCAGGTCAGCACGAGGTCGCCCAGGCCGGCCAGGCCCATGAAAGTCTCGCGCCGTCCGCCCATCGCCTCGCCCAGGCGCATGATCTCGGCCAAGCCTCGCGTGATCACGCCGGCGCGCGTGTTGGCGCCGAGTCCGAGCCCGTCGGCGATGCCGACGGCGATGGCCAGCACGTTCTTGACCGAGCCGCCGACCTCGACGCCGATCACGTCGTCCGAGGTGTAGGCGCGAAAACCGTTGCCGTGCAGCGCGAGCACGATCTTCTCGGCGTAATCGGGATCGGCCGACGCCACCGTGACGGCCGTCGGCATGCCGAGGCCAACTTCCTTCGCGAACGTCGGCCCGGAAATCACGGCGAGCTTGCGTCCCTTGCCGACGATGTCCTCGACGACCTCGTGCACCAGCTTGCCGGTGTCGGGTTCGAGCCCCTTGACCGCCGAGACGATGCCCTGCCCCGGCTTCAGCAGCGGCGCGACCGTGCGCAGCACCGCGTGCAGCGCGTGCGACGGCACCGCCAGCAGCACGTCTTCGGCGTGGGCCACCGCGGCGCGCAGGTCGGAGACCGGCCTCAGCGACGGCGGGAACTTGCAGCCCGGCAGGTATTCGGCGTTGGCGCGCTCGGCCTCGAGCTTCGCCATCTGCGCGGCGTCGCGGCCCCACAGCCGGGTGTCGTTGCCGAGCCGCGCGAGCTGGATCGCCAGCGCGGTTCCGTAGGAGCCCGCGCCGAGGACCGCGATCGTGCTCATCGGGAAGGATGCCGGCGGCTCAGTGCGCTGCCGCTTCGTTCTTGCGCTGGTGCTCTTCGTACAGTGCGGTGAAGTCGATCGGCTGCAGCAGCAGCTGCGGGAAACCGCCGCGCTGCACCAGCTCGGCCACGGTCTCGCGGGCGAACGGGAACAGGATCGCCAGGCACTCGGTGCCGAGCAGCCGCTTGCGATCGGCTTCGTCGGTCAAGCCCTTGACCACGAACACGCCGGCCTGCTTCACCTCGGCGAGGAATGCCACGTCCTGCTCCAGTTTCGCGGTGATGGTGATCGCCAGCATCACGTGGTGCTGCTCCGGCGTCAGCGTCTGCATGCTGCTGGTGACCTGGACGTCGAGCTGCGGCTGCCACTGGCGCGTGAACACCTGTGGCGCCAGCGGGATCTCGAGCGAGGCGTCCTTGACGTAGACCTTCTGGACCAGCAGCTGCCGTCCGGGTTCGGCCGTTTCGCTCATGTCGCGCTCCTCGGGCTCGCCGACAGCAGCGGGTCGAGCTCGCCCTTGTGGTCCAGTTCCGCCATTTCTTCGAATCCCCCGATGTGCTTCTCGCCGATGAAAATCTGCGGCACGGTGCGCCGCCCGGTGCGCTGGACCATCTCGATGCGCCGCGACGGATCGCTGTCCACCGCGACTTCCTCGACCGCTACGCCCTTCGCCGCGAGCAGCCGCTTGGCCATCACGCAGAACGGGCACCAGCGCGCGCTGTACATCAGAATCGTCGCCACGACCGGATTCTAATTCAGCGCGTCGTCACCGGCAGGCTGGCCGCCAGCCAGTTGTTCAAGCCGCCCCGGATCGGATAGACCTCGCTGTAGCCGGCTTTCTTCAGCGTGTGGCTGGCCTGCGCCGCCACGCCCCCCAGCGCGCAGTACACGACGATCGGGCGCGAGGTGTCCTTGCCGAGCTCGCCGAGGCGCTCGCCGAGCTTGGATTCCGGCAGGTTCAGCGCGTTCAGGATGTGGCCCTTCTTGAAGTCGCCCGGCGCGCGCACGTCGAGCACCAGCGCCTGGCGGTCGTTGATCAGCCGCACGGCTTCCATCGGCGACAGGCGCTTCTCGCCGGTCACGATGCCGGACATTTCGTTCAGAATGAGCAGCAGCAAGGCCGCGCCCAGCGCCGCGAACAGCACCGGGTGCAGGGTCACGAAATGCAGGAGCTGATCCATCGGACGTCGGGTGCGTGAAGCGGGCGGCAGCGCAGGGGCGCGGATTATAGCCGCGGGCGCGCTGGCGCTGTTGCTGGCGT
>JBOICR010000328.1:0-4419 GCA_050740195.1 Nevskiaceae bacterium
ATCGCTCCCATACCGGAAGGTCTCTGGAACACGGTCGAACCCGTTGCCGTCATGCCCCGCCCGCAACCATTCGGGGCCGAAGGCCGGTTCGACGATGTATCGATCCTGCATCTCCAAGGTCGTGCGCGCGTCGTCCTCGGTGATCATGACCTCGTGCAGCTTCTCGCCCGGCCGGATGCCCACGGTCTCGTGCGCAATCCCCGGCGCGATCGCATGCGCCAGGTCGACGATGCGCGTCGACGGGATCTTGGGCACGAAGATCTCGCCGCCGCGCATGAGCGCCAACGACGAGATGACGAAGTTCACGCCCTGCTCGAGCGTGATCCAGAAGCGGGTCATGCGCGGGTCGGTGATCGGCAGCGGCACGCCCTCGTCGACGCACTGGCGGAACAGCGGCAGCACCGAGCAGCGCGAGCCCATGACGTTGCCGTAGCGCACCACCGAGAAGCGCGTGCGGTGGCCGCCGGCGGTGTTGTTGGCGGCGACGAACAGCTTGTCCGACACCAGCTTGGTAGCGCCGTAGAGGTTGATCGGGTTGGCGGCCTTGTCGGTGGACAGCGCGATCACCCGCTCGACTTCGTTGTCGATCGCCGCGGCGATCAGGTTCTCGGCGCCGTGGACGTTGGTCTTGATGCACTCCATCGGGTTGTACTCGGCGGCCGGCACCTGCTTGAGCGCGGCGGCGTGCACCACGATGTCGACGCCGCGCAGGGCCTGGCGCAGGCGCGGCTGGTCGCGCACGTCGCCGATGAAGTAGCGCATCGCCGGACCGTCGACGGACCGCGCCATCTCGAACTGCTTGGCTTCGTCGCGCGAGAACACGATCACGCGGCGCGGCGCGTGGCGCTGCAACAGCGTGCGCACGAAGCACTGGCCGAACGAGCCGGTGCCGCCGGTGACCAGAATCGACTTGTCGTCGAACATCCGCCGCTCCCGTGGTGAAACGACGCCCCCGCGCCATCTTAGCGAACCCGCTCTGGCAGAATGTCCGGATGAATGCCGAGCCGACGCCATGACCGCCCGGGTGCTCGTGGTGATCCCGGCGCGCGGAGGCTCGAAGGGCATCCCGCGCAAGAACCTGCGCCCGCTGGCCGGCAAGCCGTTGCTGTGGCATTCGGTGCAGTCGGCGCGCAGCGCCGACCCGTCGTGGACGGTGGCGGTGTCGACCGAGGATTCCGAGATCGCGCTGATGGCCGAGCGCTTCGGCGCGAGCGTCATCCTGCGCCCGCCGGCGCTCGCCGGCGACAAGGTCACCATCGACCCGGTCGTGGTCGACGCCGCGGCGCAGGCCGAGGCGCGCGCCGGTGCGGCGTTCGACGTGGTCGTGACGGTGCAGCCGACCAGCCCGTTGCTCGAGGCCCAGGACCTGCGCGACGGCGTGCGCCGGTTGCTCGACAGCGGCGCCGACACGGTGATCTCGGTGGTCGACGACCGGCACCTGCGCTGGCGCCGCGAGCCCGACGGCCGCGCGGTGCCGGCCTACGCCGCGCGCGTCAACCGCCAGCAGCTGCCGGCGGAGTTCCGCGAGACCGGCGCCATCGTCTGCTGCCGGCGCGAGGTGCTCGCCACCGGCACCCGGCTCGGCAAGACGATCGAGCTGCTCGAGGTCGCGCCGGAGAAGGCGGTCGACATCGACTCGTTCTCGGACCTGGCGCTGTGCGAGTTCCTGCTGTCGCGCAAGACCATCATCTTCGTGATCGCCGGCAACGCCCGCATCGGCCTGGGCCACGCCTACCGCGGCCTGGTCATCGCCCACGAGCTGGTGCAGCACCACCTCGAGTTCCTGGTGCCGGAGGGCGACGAGCTCGCCGCCGAGGTGATCCGCTCGCGCTTCTACCCGGTGCAGGTGGTGCCGCGCGAGCGCCTGCTGGCCGAGATCGCGCGCCTGCGCCCGCACGTGGTGGTCAACGACATCCTCGACACCGAGGCCGGGTTCATCCGCGCGCAGAAGCGCCTCGGCGCCCGCGTGGTGAACTTCGAGGACCTCGGCTCCGGCATGGACGACGCCGACGTCGTGGTCAACGCGCTCTACGAAAAGCGTGACGCCGACCCGCGCGTGCTGTCGGGCCCCGAGTACTTCTGCCTGCGCGACGAGTTCCTGTATTTGCACGAGGAGCCGCCGCCGAAGCAGGGCGTGACGCTGCTGGCGACCTTCGGCGGCGTCGACGAGGGCAACCTGACCTGCCGCACGCTCGAGGCCTGGCGCGCGCTCGGCGACATCTCCGGCACCCGGCTCGACATCGTGCTCGGACCCGGCTACGGCCACGCCGCGGCGCTGGACCAGGCGCGCGCGGGACTCGACCCGAAGCGGGTGAGCATCTCGCCGGCGACCACGCGCATTTCCGACCACATGCTGGCGGCCGACGTCGCCCTGACCTCCGGCGGGCGCACCGTGTTCGAGCTGGCGGCGCTGCGCGTGCCGACCGTGGTGGTGTGCCAGAACGAGCGCGAGCTGACCCACACCTTCGCCAGCGAGGCCAACGGCATCGTCAACCTCGGCCACCGCGACCGCGTCACCCAGGACCAGCTGGTCCGGGCGCTGCGCGAGGTGTTGACGTCAGCCGAGCGGCGCGCTGAGATGGCCCGCAAGGTCTCCACGTTCGACTTCACGCAGGGCAAGGCCCGCGTGATCGCCGCCATCAACCGTCTGTTGCAGCCCGCCTGAAGCCTCCCATGAAAATCGGCTCATTTACCCTCGGCAAGCCGCTGGATCCGTACATCATCGCGGAGGCCGGCGTGAACCACGAAGGCAAGATCGACCTGGCCCTTCGCCTGGCCGACCTCGCCCGCGAGGGTGGCGCCAACGCCATCAAGTTCCAGACCTACAAGGCCGAGAAGATCGCGCGCCGCGACAGCCCGGCCTACTGGGACCGCAGCAAGGAGCCGACCGAAAGCCAGTTCCTGCTGTTCAAGAAGTACGACGCCTTCAACGAGCCGGACTACCGGCGCATCGCCGAGCACTGCGGGAAGATCGGCATCGACTTCATGTCGACGCCGTTCGACCTCGACGCCGCCGCGTTCCTCGCGCCGCTGATGCCGGCGTACAAGATCGCCTCGGCCGACATCAACAATGTGCCGCTGCTGCGCGCGGTCGCCCGCCACGGCAAGCCGGTGATCCTGTCGACCGGTGCGGCGACGCTGGCCGAAATCTGCTTCGCGATCGAGACGCTCGAGGGCGCGGGTAACACCGACATCGCGCTGCTGCATTGCGTGCTCAACTACCCGACCGCGCCCGAGCACGCGCAGCTCGGTTACATCCCGGTGCTGGCGCGACGCTTCCCGGGCGTGCCGATCGGATACTCCGACCACGTGCCGCCGGACGCCACCGTCACCTCGTCGCAGCAGGCGGTGATGCTCGGCGCCTGCATCATCGAAAAGCACTTCACCCACGACAAGACGCTGCCGGGCAACGACCACTACCACGCGATGGACCGCAAGGACCTGCAGAGCCTGCGCCAGGCGCTCGCCCACCACCGCAGCCTGCACGGCACCGCGACCAAGGACCTGGCGCTCGAGCGCGCCGCGATCCGCCACGCCCGCCGCAGCATCGTCGCGGCCCGCTCGATCAAGCGCGGCGAGCTGCTCGACGAAAAGAACCTGATCGCGCTGCGACCGGCCCACGGCATCAGCACTGCGCTGTGGGACCAGGTCGCCGGACGCACCGCGGCCGAGGACATCGCCGCCGACGCGCTGATCGAGTGGCACCACCTGAAGTGACGGCGTCCTTCGTCACCCTGACCGGCAGCAAGCGCAACGCCGGCGACCACCTGATCCGCCACCGCGCCCACGCGCTGCTGCGCTGGCTGCGCCCGGACCGCGAGATCGTCGACGTCGACGGCTGGCGGCCGCTCGCCGACGCCGACCTGGAGAAGATCAACGGCGCCCGCGCGCTGATCCTGTGCGGCGGCCCCGCGTTGCAGCGGCGCATGGTGCCGAAGATCTACAACCTGCCGGCGCTCGACCGCATCCGCGTGCCGGTCGTGTCGCTCGGCATCGGCTGGAAGTCGAGGAACGGCGCCTGGCGCGACACCGCGGAGTATCCGTTCGACCCGCGCTCGGCGGAGCTGCTCGAACGGATGGACCGCTCCGGGCTCGGCTCGAGCGTGCGCGACTACCACTCGCTGGTCATGCTCGAGCGTCGCGGCCTGCGGAACTTCGTCAACACCGGCTGCCCGGCGCTGTACGAGCGCACTACGCTCGAGCCGGCGTTGCCGGCCGGGCCGGCGCCGTTCACCGACCCGGGCTCGATCGGCTTCTCGCTCGGCGTGGCCCATCGCGAGTCGCGCTCGATGGCCGAGCAGAGCCGCGCGCTGCTGCTCGCATTGCGCGCCCGCTATCCGCGCGCGGCGCTGACCGTCGCCTTCCACCATCCGCCTGCCGACTGGCCCGGCGATGCGCGCTTCGCGCGCTGGCTCGAGG